>DATGSA010000323.1:0-4448 GCA_035303085.1 Flavobacteriaceae bacterium | reverse complement strand
TAATTTCTTCTTCCGTCGCATTTTCATCTCCTAAAATAATATTATTGCGTACGCTGTCATTAAACAAAATCGAATCTTGGGTAACCAATCCCATCAAATCTCTCAGGGATCTTTTGGTGATGTTTTTGATGTTGGTTTCATCAATTTTAATTTCGCCTTCCTGCACATCATAAAACCGAGTGACTAAATTAGCGATGGTACTCTTCCCACTCCCCGATTGTCCGACCAAAGCAACAGTTTGACCTTTTTCAACTTGCATCGAGAAGTTTTTCAATACTTTTTCCTTTTCATAGGCGAAAGAAATATTTTCTAAGGAAATCGAATTTTCAAAAGATTTCTTTTCAACGGCGTTAGGTAAATCCTTGATATTGGATTCGGTATCTACAATTTCTAAAATACGCTCGGCACTGGCATTTCCTTCGCGGATGCTATAAGTAGCTTTGGAGATATTTTTCGCCGGCGTAAGAATATTATACGTCAAGGTTAGAAATCCAATAAACGTAGCTGCATCCATCGAGCCGTCTATTAAAACCATTCTTCCTCCAAACCACAAAATCACGGTGATCACTACAACTCCTAAAAACTCACTCATTGGAGAAGCCAATTGTTGACGGTGTAACAAATTATTTAAAATTGCGTTTAATCGATCGACACTTTCTCCAAAACGTTTCCTGAACTTATTCTCCGCATTAAATCCTTTGATAATTTTTAAGCTGGACAAGGTTTCTTCTACCAAAGATAAAAAATGAGCACTTTCTTCTTGAGCTTTTGTCGAATCGGATTTTAATTTCTTTCCGATGGCAGAAATAATTCCACCGGAAATCGGTAGAAAGATAAACACAAAAACCGTTAATTTCCAACTGATCAGGATCATTCCCAGCAGCGTGAAAATAATAGTTAGAGGTTCTTTGACAAACATTTCCAACATCTTCAAGAACGAAGTTTGAATCACTTGCACATCACTGGTAATTCTGGACATAAAATCTCCTTTCTTTTTTTCGGTAAAAAAGGAAACCGGTAATTCGGTTATCTTCTCATAGATTTTATAACGTATATCGCGTAACATCCCATTTTGCAAAGAGGCAATAAAGTATTTTGCCAAATATCCGAAGAGGTTTTTGAAAAAGAACAACACAATCACCATCACACAAATCATCACCAAAGCCGAAATTTGTCCGTGTTCTTCGACGCGTTGATTGATGAAAAAGTTGGCATAATCACTAAAGAACTCTTTCAAACCTCCGGATCCATCCATCGTCGGTTTATCATAAATGGGATCTTGCTGTTGAAACAACACTTGCAACATCGGTATAAAAGACAAAAACGCCAATGTACTGAACAAGGCGTAAAGTATATTAAACAGGATGTTCAAAAAGGCAAAATGCTTGTAAGGTTTAGCAAATGCCATTACTTTTTTGAAAAATTTCATCTTTACAATAGTTTGTATAAGTTCGTTTTGATCTTTAACCGATTCCCCTACTTCCTAAAAATCAAATTTTTGAAGTAAGCGTTCGGTTTTGTCGTTTAATTCTTGCTGTACTTTTGGGTATTCATCAACAGCCTTCATTTCGCCTTTTACACTGACGTAAAATTTGATTTTCGGTTCCGTTCCACTTGGACGGGCAGCGATTTTACTTCCATCTTCCAAATAAAAAATCAACACATTCGATTTTGGAATGATTATTTTCGATTGTTCTCCGGTTTTTAAATGGGTCCTTTCTGAAGTTTGATAATCTTCGAAAACTGCCACTTTAATTCCATCAAATTCCTTTGGGGGATTTTCACGAAGTTCTTTCATCATCGCTTTAATTTCTTCGGCTCCTTCTATTCCTTTTTTGACCAAGGAAACCAAATGCTCTTGATAAACGCCATGTTCGATATAGAGTTTCAGCAATTCTTCATAAAAAGAACTTCCTTCGTCTTTGGCGATAGCAGCTATTTCACAGGCCAATAAAATCGAAGAAATCGAGTCTTTATCTCTGACAAAATCTCCAACCATAAACCCGAAACTCTCCTCTCCTCCTCCGATAAATTTTTGATCGGGATGGTCTTTGATCATTTTGGCGATCCATTTAAATCCGGTTAAGCCTAATTTGCAATCCACCTCATAAGCTTCTCCCAAAACCGACATCAATGGGGTGGAAACAATGGTTGATCCGATAAACTCATTCCCTTTAAATCCTTTTTCTTGGTGTTTTTTCAATAAGAAATCGGTCATCATGACCATGGTCTGGTTTCCGTTTAGCAGAACGAGTTTATTGTCTAAATCTCTGACGGCAACGCCCAATCGATCTGCATCGGGATCTGTACCGATTACGATATCGGCATTCTTTTTTTCGGCCAAATTCAATGCCATTTCTAAAGCTTCAGGTTCTTCCGGGTTTGGGGATTTCACCGTTGGAAAATCGCCGTTGGGTTCTGCTTGTTCTTCCACAATATGCACTTGTGAAAATCCTGCTTTTTCAAATGCTTTTGGCGCGATGGTGATGGAAGTTCCGTGCAAAGAAGTGAAAACAATATTCAAATTGGCTTTCGCTTCAGCTGTTGCCCCAAAAGAAGTTTGCTCAACTGCCTCTTTTATAAAAGCTTCATCTATTTCTTGATCGATTTTTGTAATCAATTCCGATTTAGCTTCAAAGCGTATATCTTTAAAATCTACTTTGGCTATTTCTTGAACTACCTCTTCGTCTTTTGGCGTCACCAACTGTCCACCATCTTGCCAATACACTTTATATCCATTGTATTCCGGGGGATTATGACTGGCGGTCAGGACAATTCCACAATGACAATCCAATTGTTTTACGGCGAAAGAGAGTTCGGGAGTTGGCCGCAATTCTGAAAACAAATAAACTTGCACATCATTGGCAGAAAAAACGCCCGCTACCACCTCAGCAAGCTCTTTTGAGTTGTGCCGACAATCATAAGCGATGGCTACTTTATGTTGCTCACCGGGAAAATCCTTTTTTAATTGATTGGCGATTCCCTGTGTGTTTTTGCCGAGGGTATATTTATTAATTCGGTTGGAACCAACGCCCATAATTCCGCGCATTCCACCGGTTCCGAATTTCAAATCCTGATAAAAGCTTTCTTGAAGTTCTTTGTCATCATTATCGATGAGAATTTGCACTTGTTCTCGTGTATCGTCATCAAATGCATCTGTCAACCAAGACTTTGCTTTATTTAGAATCTCTTTCATAATAAATTATTTAGGCAACAAAAGTAATTATAAAATAATAAGTCATCCATAGGAAAACAACTTTATACTAATTTTGGGGTAAAAGAATACCAGTGCTTTCCCGGAAACAAGAAAATAGAACAAGGTAGAATTTATAAATTCTATATCAATAACAGCTTGACTTGCCATCAATTACCTAACAATCTCTCATTTACATCGGCCATTAACGTTTCCTCCCGGAATTAAACTTCTTCCAATCAAGAATCAATGGATTACCGAAAGTTGAACTCCTTTGGAGTTCTAAAGTCGGGGGTCATCCTACCCCAAACTGCGCTTCGCTTGTATGGGATTATTGTTATTGCACTCCGTCGGAGTTCTTTATGTATTATTTCCAAGATATTTCTCGGAATAAATACTTTAGTCCCCAAAACAACTCATCAACAATCATTAAAAACACATCATCCGCCCAAGGTCTTAATTTTTTTTATCGAGTCTCAATATAACGGAAATTTGAGCGATTTTTAAAACCTCAAACCTATTTGCCATTAAAATAACAAAAACCCAATTTAATAAACGGAATTAATGTATCCATCACCTTCAATTTATTGCTTTTCAAAACGCACGGTTCGCATATAATCTGATGGATATGCGCCTACTTGTAACACCATTGGTCTGAGTGAAAACTCATATTCTAAAGCATCAACTTCTCCTTTTTTATTGAGTCGAAATTGCAAGAAGTCTTCTCTTAACGCTTTATTTTCCCAGTTATTTCTAAAAGTATCGTAATGCCAATGCTCTAAATTCCCCTTTAAATCTGAATCATCCCAGAATTGGATTTTTAAGTCTTTGCCTTGTTTTTCAACCACCACTTTTCCGTAAGCTTCAGATTTAAAAACGCCGACATAATCGTCTAAAGGCAAAGTCGGTTTAGTTTTCTTTATGCGCGCATCATCGATTTCTTTTCTCGCTTTTTGAGCTCGGTCATATTGTTTTTTATAATTCGACAAGAAGTATTCATTCCAGTCTCTATCAGTTTCTCCAATAAAGGAATCCATCACTTGATAAGCCACTGCATTTCCAAAGCGATTAAACGTGTTTCCTACCACAACCACTCCGACATTCAATTCAGGAAGTAAGTACATCGCTGTATTGAAACCATCGGTTGCACCGCCATGCGTGATCACTCGTTTTCCTTTGTAGTCTGTGACACTCCATCCAAACCCGTAGGAATTTTGTGCGCCCATCGCATCTGCTTGTCCGCGTAACATCTGAG
>DATGSA010000322.1:0-6484 GCA_035303085.1 Flavobacteriaceae bacterium | reverse complement strand
AACAGTCATAATCAAGGAGCAGAACAAACTTCCTGTTTCAAAACAGCAGTAACCTTACCTGCTTGACAATCAAACAAGTTTGATTATCAAGCTGTCCTTTCCTTAAAAAGGAAAGGAGCTTTTGTTTGTTGATTTATAGAAGCTTAATAGTGAAAGACAAACTTCTTTCTAAGAAAATCAAAATGAATTAAACATAATAAAATGAAGGGTTTATCCTTGATTTCCAGCTACTTAAAACCCACAAACAAGCTCCCCTCCTTAAAAAAGGAGGGGACGAAATAAATAAACCGCAGGTTTAGTTATTTCCGGGGTGGTTGTAACTGTTATGTTGCTTCTTGAGCTTTTATTTTTGAAATGGCAAATATGGTCTTAAAAAGAACATCAAAAAGCGGAATTTTATAACCATAGAAAAGATAACTTATGGTAGTAATGGATGTTTTTTTTCAGATCGTTGAAAACAAGCAAGATATAAACTCTTCAAGGGTTTCAAACCCCTTGAAGAGTTTTCTAAGATTTGCTTTTGTCTTACTGATTGATGTTTTTATGATTGCAAACAAGGCTTTTGAAATGACACAGAAAAAATCAAACTCTATAATATTAGAAAAAGAACGATTCTATAATTTGCTGAGAATAAATAAGCTGCATAAATGTGTCAATAATACTTTATTCAGAATCTTGCGTTGGTTGTGGGTTTGAAGTAAATGATTCCAATCATAAGATGTTATTTACCCTTAACGATTTTGATTGAATAATATCTGGTGAATTATCCTCAAAAAATCAACCTTGATGATCATAAACATTCTTCTGCGTGAGGGATGGAAGCGGCATCCTTTTTTTCTTGAATAGGCTTGTTTGAAGGGATTATCTTCTTTAAAAATCAATCTAATTTGAAGAGGATAAGTTGAGTGAAAAAAAGATATAGCGGACAGCCCGACCCCGGATTTTGGCACGGAAAAGTTATTGGTAAAACAGATTTTATTTGGGAATTAAAAATTTTATTTTAAACAAAAAACCGGGGGCACGCCCAAATTATTAAAATGGTTTAGCATTAAAAAACTGCCTCGGGGTTTGGAGACAGTTTCCTTAGAAAACACTTTTTTTTTAATGATTCGTTTTGTGACTTGATGTCCCTTGGCATCTTTAATATTAATAAGGTATACTCCGTTAGTCAGGTGGCTGATATCCAGTTGGTCAGCAGGTTTTGACTGCATAATTAACCGCCCTTCCAAACTTCTAATAGTAATCTCTTGCAGGTCAATAGATTTCGGCAATAAAATGTTTGTTTTTCCTAAAGTCGGATTGGGATAAAGCTTTATTTGATTTTCTACTGTCACTTGCTCTACCGATAGATTTTCTACGATGGTTGTGGTGGGTAAAATGGTTGACAATAGTTAATGAGTATCGGACTATCATGACTTAGAATTAGGTAATGTTGAATTAGAATTTTACTCTTTGAAACATTTTTATTTTTTGAACAGATTTATAAAGGAGTTATTTTAGATAAGTGCCTTGATTTTAGGGAATACAGTATTAATAGCAAGATTATTCTTTTTTATGACCTCTTGAATTCTTACTTTTGCTTTGGTTAAATGTGTGTTATAAAATATCGTTTTAAGCTATTGATGAGCAAATTCGTAGAGCTAAGAATCTTCCCTATATCTTATTCAAAACAGGATCAATTATTACCGATAATTTCTCAATGGAATCACGCGGGACATTTTAAGCATCATGGCGAAAAATGGATTATTTATTTTGAGGTATCTGCTTTTGATGAAAAGGAAATTTCCCGAGTTTTAGAACGAGAAAATATACCATTTCAGTGGGAAGAAAAACCATTTCAACTGGATCCGCAATTAAATTGGAATGGCATGTATCAACCGGTTTTAATTGATGAGTATTGTTATATCAGATCACCTATCCATCCTAAAGATAAAAACAATTGTAAGCATGAAATTACGATTATACCGGCTTTGACCTTTGGGATGGGGCATCACATCACTACTAAGTTAATGCTGGAAACCATGGCAAGACATGATTTTGAAAATAAAGCAGTATTGGATGTAGGAACCGGTACCGGTATTCTGGGAATTATTGCTTTAAAAGAAAAAGCTAAAAAAGTGATTGCCATTGATATAGAAGCCTCAGCTGTTGAGAATGCGTCACGTAATGCAAAACTCAATGAAGTGGAATTGATCACAAAACACTCGACGATCGCCGGTTTAAAAGAAAGCGTGGAAGCTGAAGTTATTCTCGCAAATATTGTCACTCCAGTACATTTATCCAATGTGAAAGATTATCATTTCCATTTAAAACCGACGGGTATTTTAATCCTTTCCGGGATTCTCAATACCGATGTAGATAAAATCACCGAAGCTTTTGAATCGGCTGGATTCGAACTTTTAAAATCGGTGGAAAGAGCAGGGTGGATGATGATGTCTTTCAAGAAGAAATGATTGTAGTTTCCCACAAGTATCACCAAAAAAACAGGAAACTTACTATCAATAAAATTGTTTCAAGCCTTATTTGAGATAGTCCGGATTTACTAAAATATATTAGAAATCGGAAAAACGTTGGTGTAGTTAGATATAAAAAGCCGTCTCAATTTTTTTGAGACGGCTTCTTAACGCACTAACTATTACTAAGATTAAATTTATCGAAACCGATTTACAGATTTTACAAGATCTTCGTCCTTTTTAATGGCTTTTCCGGCCATTCTTAAAAAAACGATAGAAATAATAGGGAACAAGATCCCAATACCTTTCTCAGAAAACAATTGGTTAAAATCGCTTCCTCCAGGTAAGCTTAGAAACCAGTAAACGAAAAATCCCAGCAAAATTACATTTAATAGGATATTCAGACGAATTAATCGTATTTGAGTTTTTCTATTTTTAAACAAAAAAATAATCACCAAGGCAAAAATGGCCAGACCTAAATATATATAGGAAATTGCACTTTCGTCATAAGTTAAAATTAAATCTTTTCCTTCAAAATTCCATTCTGGAATCAAAATAGAAGCAAACCCATATATAAGGGCAGTGATGAAAAGATAGATAGATTGTACGCGTTGGATCATTTTATTTTGGATTCAAGGCAAAAATAATAGAAATTCTTTGAAAAGAAAGGATTTATATAAAATAAAGTTGTATAATTGCAGATACAAATCATAAGAGTCATCTGTTTAGTCACTTACAAGGGATACTTCTTAATTCCTTGTTTTCTAAATACAATAAAATTATAATTAATTACATATTTAAACAATCGATTTGTTTTTCAAATTTATTATTCCAATACTTATACCTACATGTTAGAAATTTCAGAACTAAAAGCTAAAAAACTACCTGAACTTCAGGAGATTGCTAAGTCTTTAGATGTTCCTAAGGTTAGAAGTTTCCGCAAATTGGATCTAATTTATAAGATATTAGATTATCAAGCGGACAACCCTAAGAAAACACAAGAAGCCTTGGCTGATACTACGTCAAAAGAAAAGGCCGACAAACGTCCTGCTAAGCCTAAACAAAAGCAACCGCAGAAAACAACCAAACCTGCTGCTCGGGCGAAAAAAGCAACCGCTAAACCGGATAGAAAGTCCAAGCCCAAAACAGCTAGTGGGAAAGCCACAGATAAACAAAGCGGAAAGAAACCAGCGACACCTTCCAAAAAAGAAGACCCTAAGAAGTCAGCTAAATCAAAGCAAACAGCACAAACTGCAAAAAAGAAGGATGCTGAGAAAAGAGATGCTAAAGATTCGAATCACCGCGGTGGTAAAAAGCCTCATCATCAAAAACAAAATCATAAAAAAAGCGGAGGAAGAGAAAAGCAAAATCGCTATCGCCGACCAGATTATGAGTTCGATTCTATTATTGAAAGCGAGGGGGTTTTAGACACTATGCAAGATGGTTACGGATTTTTACGCTCTTCGGACTATAATTACGTCTCCTCTCCGGATGATATTTATGTTTCCCAATCTCAAATTCGATTGTTTGGTTTAAAAACGGGAGATACGGTATCAGGAGAAGTCAGACCTCCTAAGGAAGGAGAAAAATATTTTCCTTTAATAAGGATAACAAAAATAAACGGCCTTGATCCTAAAAGCGTTCGTGACCGAGTAGCTTTTGAGCATTTAACACCGCTTTTTCCGGAAGAGAAATTTAAACTTGCTGAGAAAAGCAGTACGCTTTCTACTAGAATAATGGATTTATTTGCGCCTATTGGAAAAGGACAAAGAGGAATGATCGTTTCGCAACCAAAAACCGGTAAAACAATGTTGCTGAAAGATATTGCGAATGCAATTGCAGCAAATCATCCTGAAGTTTATCAAATCGTATTATTAATTGATGAACGTCCGGAAGAAGTTACCGATATGTTGCGTAATGTCAGAGGAGAAGTAGTTGCTTCAACTTTTGACCAAGAAGCAAGAGATCACGTGCGCGTTGCTGATATTGTATTGAATAAAGCCAAAAGATTGGTAGAATGCGGACACGATGTGGTAATCTTATTGGATTCCATCACCCGTTTGGCCAGAGCATATAATACGGTTCAACCTGCCAGTGGAAAAGTCTTAAGTGGAGGTGTGGACGCTAATGCCCTACACAAGCCAAAACGCTTTTTCGGAGCTGCCAGAAAGATTGAAGATGGCGGATCGTTATCAATTATTGCAACTGCGTTGGTAGAAACTGGATCAAGAATGGACGAAGTGATTTTTGAAGAGTTTAAAGGTACCGGTAATATGGAATTGATGTTGGATAGAAATATTTCTAACCGTCGAATATTCCCGGCCATAGATTTGATGAAATCCAGTACTCGAAGAGACGATTTGTTGCTTGATGAAAACACGGTTTCAAGAATGTGGGTATTGCGTAAATACTTGGCAGATATGAACCCGGTAGAAGCAATGGAGTTTATTAGAGATAAAGTGAAAAGAACCAAAAGCAATGAAGAATTCTTGGTTTCTATGAATGGTTAAATCCACTTAGATTATAAACAAAAAGCTGCAAAACTCTATATGAATTTTGCAGCTTTTTATTTGTGATAAAATCAGTTGCGAATAAGCTTATAAAAAATAAAGCAAATTCTTTATTCTAATCTTGTATTTACATTCCCGGAATATTTGGCATTCCTTCCCGAGCTACTTTCGCCAATTCCTCCTCGTGCATATCCGAAGCTTTTTTAATCGCTTTGTTTAAGGTCAATACTAAATAATCTTCCAGTTGTTCTTTTTCTTCCAACAACTCCTCGGCTACTTTGATATCTTTGATTTTCCGATTGGCTGTAATGGTGACTTTCAGCAATCCATCACTCGATTCTTCTTGTAGCTCAACCGTTTCTAATTTCTTTTTTGCCTCTTCTACTTTCGCTTGGGTTTCCTGAAGTTTCCCCATCATTCCCATTAAATCCATAATTCTGTAAGTTTTTTTGATAGAAGTCAAAGATAAGTAAACTCCGGAAATTAAAGGTTGGTTTAACAGATCTCAATGTTAATATCACATCGATATTCGAAAATTTTAAAGTTGACGACGAGGGATTGAAATTTGTTGTTGGCAAGTAAAAGCCCAATTCCTTTGAAATTGTCACACTTTTTCCAAAAATTCAGACTTTTTGTTACGCGAAACAGGGATTTCCTTTTGGGTATCGAGAATTACATATCCTTGTGTTTTTAAATATTCGATAACCTTTTTTAAATTAATGATATAACTGTTGTGTACGCGAAAAAACTTTTGCTCCGGAAGTAGGTTTTCAACTTCTTTCAGGGTTTTTGATATGAACAGCGGTTTTTTATCGACCAGGTTGATTTTACAATAGTTGCCATCACTTTCACAATAAATAATTTCGTCAGCATTCAGAAAAACGAGCTTTCCCTCAACGGGAATGCCAATGCGCATGTCGTTGCGGGAGCGCAATTGTTCTTCTAAAAAATCATAATTGCGATTATCCCTTTTTTTAGCTTTGAGTTTTTCAATCGTGATTTTGAATTCTTCCTTATCAATGGGCTTTAATAAATAATCCATGGCGTTTTCTTTGATGGCCTTGATAGCATATTGATTATAGGCCGTGGTAAAAACCACAGAGAAATTGCGTTTCTGAAAATTATCCAGAAGTTGGAAACCATCCATTTTGGGCATTTGCACATCCAAAAATATACAATCCGGATTGTTATACTTTATATAGGTAGCAGCTTTCTTTGGATCCGTAAAGGTTTCTAAAATCTCTACATTCTCACAATAATTAGCGATTGCCCATTCCAAGCTTTTTATGGCCTTCGGCTCATCGTCGATAAGAATCACTTTCAACATAAGGGTTTTTCGTTTGATTGGTTAGTTCTTCAAACTTACTAAAAAACGAGCTTTTTCGAAGGAATTTGTATTACTGTTATGAAAAATCTTGTGTATGGATTTCATAAAATAACCGTTTTAAACTCAGATTTAGCAAATTACCAACTATCTGCAAAAGCTTACGAACCACAAACTGTTTTATACCATCCATACAA
>DATGSA010000321.1:0-3232 GCA_035303085.1 Flavobacteriaceae bacterium | reverse complement strand
GGTACAAAATCCGTTTCGTCTCCGGGTACTTTAGGGAAAACTTTTAAATTTTGACTCTTCCAATCTTTCATGGCTTGTTCGATCACTTTTTTATCCGAGTTGACAAAATTCCAATGGATGTAGCGTTCTTCTTCAAAAGGGATTCCGCCAAAAATATAAACTGTTGTCCCGGCTTCCATTTCAAAAGAACACAAGGTACTATCTTTAGCCACTAAAATCTGTTTAGGACCATAATTGTATCCGTCAGCATTAATACTGCCCTCTAAAATATATAATGCGCTTTCACCATACAGGTCATCACCTATATCAATTAGCTGTTTGTTCGTGTTTTTTATTTCGATAAAATACAATTCGCTGTGTACGGGAACCGGAGATGTTTTGCCAAAAGCTTTACCGCCAATCAATTTGAATTTCGCTCCTTTTTCACTCCAATGTGGAATATCTTTTTCTTCAATGTGGTGAAAGGTCGGTTCTGATTGCTCCAGATGTTTGGGTAATGCCACCCAAATCTGTAAACCGTGTAAAGTTTTTTCTGCATTGCGTAAATATTCAGGTGTTCTTTCTGAATGAACAACTCCTTTCCCGGCAGTCATCCAATTAACAGCTCCGGGTTTGATTTCGATATCAGAACCCAAACTGTCTTTATGCTGAATAGACCCTTCAAATAAATAGGTAAGGGTAGATAAACCGATATGGGGGTGTGGTCCGATATCTAAATTTTCTTGCCTATTCATTTCCGCAGGTCCTATATGATCAATAAAGGTAAATGGACCTACTGCTCGTTTCTGCCTAAATGGCAATAATCGCCCCACCATGAAATTGCCGATATCGGCGGCGCGTTCTTCTATAATTAATTCCGTATTCAATATAGTTTTATATTAGATGTTATTTGTAAATCGTTTTTTCAAGCAAAATCAACGCCGGTCATTACCAATTGCTTTGCTGATCCTTCCTTGCCCAACAAACTTTTTCTCATTAATCCAAGTATAGATCATCTCCTCGGTAAATTTGTTCTTTAAATAAATGACCATTGGTATATTGAAATCGAAATCCGTATTTGTCAATCAAATAGTGGCCTTTTTGCGAGAATCCATTACTCTGAAAAAACAGCCAAACTGCTATCAGCACAGTGGAACAAAGATGATTTCGCAAAAGATAGGAAACAACAATTTAGAAGGAGTAACAATCAAGATAAGAAAATTTTATTGCAATAGATAGTTTTGATATTATTAAAAAACAAGATAAACATATAGAGAGTTGAGTTGTTCAGAGATGGTAATACTATAGATTTTGACTTATGTCATAGCTTTGTTAGCATTGATGCTGTTTGTTATGAAGATGGTATTGCCTTTTTGTTAAGTAAAGCTATTTTTTCGAAATGGGTAACAATAGCTGGAACAATAAAATAAAAAGGCGATTGGGGTTATTACTGCTTATTTTAGAGGGAAAGAGAGTTTTGTTATCGATAAAGAGTCCTATAAATGCGAATCAAGAGTTGGTTATCAACAACTCATTGTTGATATAAACCCTTGAGAATCAGCGAAATAACAGTCAATAAATTAGATTAATGGCCTGAAAATCAGTATCTTGTATGATTATAACCACATAATCTTAAGATATGATTTCCGAGGCCAAAAGTCTAAAATTAATAACAATCTACTTTTACGTTTGTGAAAGATACGATGAAGAATTGAAATATCATTGCCAAAGATTCAGTAACAATAAAAAACCAAAATTGACAGATCAAGAAATAATGACGATATATCTTTTTGTGGTGATTGAGGAGCAACGTTTCAAAATTAAGCAAATACACCGGTTCGCAGATGACTATCTGCGCTCTTGGTTCCCTGAACTTGATTCTTATCAGGCGTTCAACAATAGGATAAATAGATTGTCGGGAGCATTTTCCCAATTAGCTGAAACTTTAATTTCTGAGTTTAAGCCAACAGATTGTTCACAAGAACAAAGTTTGTTAGACTCGATGCCAATTGTCACCTGCTCCGGAAAGAGCAGTCCACACGTGGCAAAGGAACTTATCGATAAAAGCTATTGTTCAACCAAAAACATGTGGTATCACGGGTTGAAGCTGCACGCTTTAGGTTTTCAACGGAAAGGGAAATTGCCTTTCCCCGAACAACTATTACTTACTCCAGCTTCTGAAAGCGATTTGAATGTTTTCAAAAATAACTGGTCGACCATTATTGATAGGTCTTTCTTTGGTGATAAAATATACTCGGATAAAGATTTTTTCCAACAGTTAAAAAATCAGAGGAATTCGATAATGTACACCCCAGTAAAAGCGATAAAAGGGCAAAGTGATTGGGAGAGAAAATTTGACAGAGCAGCCAACGATCTGTTTTCGAGGACCGTGTCAGCAGTACGTCAACCCATCGAGTCTTTTTTCAATTGGTTGATCCAAAAAACGGATTTTCAAATAGCCAGCAAAGTCAGATCAACAAAAGGATCGTTGGTTCACGTTTTTGGAAAATTGGCAGCAGCCTTTATTCCACTCATTTTTTAACCCTTGATTCGCATTATAATGAAATTTTGAAAATTTTATTTTTCAATTTGCCAACCAATTTATTATATGTTTTTAGAAAATACTTTCACAACTCTTATTTAAGGGTGAACGCCTTCAAGTATTGAAGTTGCTTAAAAATATACATTTTAATGCCTAACAGAAAATAATCAATATAAGGAAAGGCAAGAGGGTCAAATCTATAAAATTGCCGCTCCACAAGTCTGTTTTGAGGCCAAGAATAAAACTCACCAAGCCTGTATAGTAATCAGCCACAACAAAAAGCGTGGATGGTTTTGTTGCTTATTTGATAAGTCCAATAAAATGACCGTTAGCGAAGTAGCTCAGTAAGCCGAGCTTTTGAAGGCTACGGTAAACGATTAAGATAGGAAAAACCAAGGGCATATTAAGTAATTGTCCAAGTTGGAAAACATTCAATTGAAAATCTTCACCGAGCTACAATTTGTTATAGAAAATTGGTAATATATGGTTATGTTGTAGAACGTTGTGGAATCATTAATTCTCCATACTTCCTCTCGATAGAGCCATAGGTTTTTATTGCTCCAATATTCATAGCGACACATCTAGCCAGTTCCAAGCCCTGTACAGCGGAGCTCTTAACCTTTTCCAGAAACACGAACCAATTCAGGTAGCCTTGGAGGTACTTGGTTGAAACGCCATAAAACCGCTTGATCCATCTCTCGTAACGGTTGT
>DATGSA010000320.1:0-15514 GCA_035303085.1 Flavobacteriaceae bacterium | reverse complement strand
CTTGAAAGAACGAAAAAACGCTTAGGCGATAAAGCCAAGAACGTAAACTGGATTGTAGGCGATATCACACAAATCGAACTTAAAGAGTCTTTCGATGTTTGGCACGATCGTGCAGCTTTTCATTTTTTAACTGAAGCCGATCAAATTGAAGCTTACCAAAAACAGATAGAAAAAGTACAACCTTCTTATTTAGTTATGGGAACATTCTCAACTTCAGGTCCGGAGAAATGTAGTGGATTGTCCATTCAGCAATACGACGAAAAAAGTTTAGCTCATATTTTCCTACCCCATTATCTCAAAATAAGTTGTGAACAAACGAATCATCAAACTCCTTTTAATACACCACAAAACTTTCTATTTTGCGGATTTAAACGAGGGTGATTTCTAAAAACCTTAAACGATTAGCCCGATTCCTGAAAATTATAAGCTTAAAATATTATCATGGAAGAAATTGAGAAGACAACAAACTTTTGGACTGAATTCATTTCCAGTACACTCCATAAGTTTTACGACTTTTTACCTCAGCTGATTTATGCGGCTATATTTTTAATTATTGGCGTATTCTGAAAAAACAGATCAAAGTAAAGAAGAAGTGAAAGAAAACTATTATTAAAAAATAACTTCGGTGCTGCTTTTTTGCGGAGTTCAAAACAACTAAAATATGAAAGGTATTATTCTTGCCGGAGGAACCGGAACACGATTGCATCCCTTGACATTAACGGTCAGTAAACAGCTCCTGCCAGTTTATGACAAACCGATGATTTATTACCCCTTGTCAGTTTTAATGTTGGCAGGCATCAAGGAAATACTAATTATTTCTACCCCAAGAGATTTGCCGAATTTTGAACGTTTGTTGGGTGATGGTTCGCATTTAGGAATCGAATTGTCTTATGAAGTGCAACCCAGTCCGGATGGATTGGCACAAGCTTTTATAATAGGCGAAGAATTCATCGGCCAAGAAGATGTTTGTTTGATTTTAGGCGACAACATATTTTATGGCGCCGGGCTACAAAAAATAGTCAATGCCGCCGTTCAGCAAGTAAAAGAAGAAAAGAAAGCAGTAATTTTTGGAAATGCGGTCAGCGATCCCCAAAGATATGGTGTGGCAGAGTTTGATGAGGATTTTAATGTGCTGAATATCGAAGAAAAACCCGCGAAACCGAAATCGAATTATGCCGTTGTCGGTTTATACTTTTACCCCAATGAAGTCATTGAAATTGCGAAAAAAGTAAAACCTTCCGAAAGAGGAGAATTGGAAATTACTTCGGTTAACCAAACCTTTCTTCAACAAGAAAAATTGAAAATGGAAATTCTAAGTCGCGGATTTGCCTGGCTGGATACCGGAACCCACGAAGCGCTCACCGAAGCCACGGAGTTTGTAAAAGCAGTAGAAAAAAGAACCGGACTGAAAATCGCTTGTCTGGAAGAAATCGCTTTGCGAATGAATTGGATTACCAAAGAAAAAGTAGCTCAACAAATAAAAGGAATGAAAGGGGATTATTATGAGTATATCAAAACTATTTTGGAGTGAAGAGGTGAAGAAGGGAAGCAGTAAACGTGTGAACCAGTGAACATGTGAACAAGTGAAGGAGTAAACAAGTTTGGGGTATTGGATTGTGAAACGATGAATAAATAAAATTATCGGTTCAAATTATCTGTTATAATATACTGTAAATGAATAAGATAATAAGGGTTTCCTGTGTTTGGCGGTTTGTTTGTGATTAAGGTTAATAAGGTTTTATTTTTGGAAGTGTTGGAGTTGTTTTTGAAAGAAATAACCTAAATGTAAATGCCCTGAAAGAGCGGAATACGCTACATCCTCTGATAAAAAGCATTTCTTCCTTTGTTTTTTGAATATTGGTTGCAGTTTAATTTAACGTTGCTATTTTCAATGTTAATAGAGACGGTTCAGTTGAGGGGATTGTTGATTTTTGGCTGCTAATCAACAGATTGCAAATTGGGCTAAAGCCCGACAGATGGGGTGTAATTAAGTCCGTTGGATAAATCCAACGGTAATAGATATATCGTTGTGAAAATTGAGAGAAAACTGGATTAATTTTTCGTTATGAAGATTGAACTTGTTTAGGTGGTTTGCAATTAGCTTTAATTTGATAAGAAATTAAGGTAAATAAGGTTTGATTGATGAAGAAAATCAACTGTTTTCTATAATAAATAAGTGAAATATATGTTTTTTGGTTAAGCAATATCTCTCAAAACATTCGATAACACAATCAATCACCGAGTAACGAAAAACGCCCTGAAAGGCCTACATATCTTAACATAGGGCAGCACCCTATGAATTTTTCACAACACTAAAGTTCTGCAATAAATTGCAGGGTTTTAGACCCTAATTTGAGACCAATAAATAAGATACTGTAATCGAAAACAAGTTTTATCGGTTACAAAACATAAAACAATCTAAGTGAGCGTTAAAACTCATTATGTGGTACAACCTTCAATTGCCTAGGTAAGGCAAATAAACCTTACTATCTTCATAACAATTATGTTCCATTGCCTTGTTATAGATTTTATTACCTTATTTTTCAGTCCTGATCTCTGCTTACTCCAGGTAGATAAGAATAAAGTAATAAATAAGGTTTGATTGGTGAAGAAAATCAACTATCTTGTATGATAAATAACTGAATTTTCGACCGTTTTTGCTCCCTTTACTGTGTACGCCTTGGGAGGACCGTGTGTGCCTTAGGAGCAGGGATGGGATAAACAAAGATGGCCGAAAATCAAGAGTGTTTTGTAAATAATAGCTATTTTAAACTACAGCCAAAGCAATTAAAACGCATCCTCCTTAATCCAGCAATCCCTCAAAAAATTAAATAACACTCAACCACCACAAAGAAAAAAACCCTGAAAGGGCGGAATAATCTTCACAATCTATTACAACACGAAATCTTTAAAAAGCCACTTTCTTAAACTCCTTCCGTTTGCGGAGATAACTTTGAATAATATGTCTGGCATCTTTATCATCTTTCATTGGAGTCAGTAAATTTCTAACGATTTTCACGGAATGCAATTGGTGATTCAAATCGAAAAAAGCAATTCCTTTAAAATGACCATCTTCAATCAACAACACACTTTTCTCCGCCGGAGTTCTTCCCGGACCGACGAGCATGAGATCATTGTGCGGGAAGCTATATCTTTCGATCAATTCTTCTACTCTTTTATTGTAGGCTTCCGGAGATTCTTGTTGGATACAAGCTCCCTTGCATTTTTTGATGCCGTGATAAAAACAAGCAGACTTGGTAGAATGTAAACCGGTCAACTTTAAACAAAGCTCATATTCATCAACCATCTTATCCAAACTCTTTTTCGCTTGTTTTAGAGAAGTGAACGTGGTGATATTTTCTTTCTCAGGCTTGACCTTTCCGATTTTTAAATTGGTATATCCATTTTCATCGGTAGATTGATATAACGCGTGGGTAAAAACATCTCTTTTTAAAGCGTGATTAAACTTGGGTTTCAGCTTTTTTATTTCGTGATTTTCCAACAGCAAAGCGACCAATTCATTTCCGGTCAAATCATAACTGACCGAGGCAACTTCACTGCGCATCTGTCGGGACTTCTTAGAATCACTGGTGAAATGTTGATTTAGCCGAGCCTTAATATTTCGACTTTTCCCGACGTAAATCACTTCAGCTTTATTGTTATAGATATAATATACCCCGGTTTCACTTGGAAGTTTATTAATAATATTAATCAACTCCTTTCCCATATTATTTTTAGGATGAAGTCGAACTTGAGCGCGAAGAATATCCTTCTCTGAGTCTTTATTAAGCAAGAGTTTAAAAAGCTTGACTGTAGCTTGTGCATCTCCGACGGCTCGATGACGATCTATAATAGGAATTCCTAAGTTTTTAGTGAGTTTCCCTAAACTATAAGAGGGCATTTGTGGGATCAACTTTTTGGAAAGTTCTACCGTACACAAAGTTTTTCTTTCAAATTCAAACCCCAATCTTCTAAACTCCAAACGCAATAAACGATAGTCGAATTTGGCATTATGAGCAACAATTATGCATCCTTCAGTGATTTCGGTAACGCGTTTGGCCACTTGATAAAACTTGGGGGCATACCGCAACATGTCATTGTTGATGCCGGTTAAGCCGACCACAAAAGGTTGAATCTTTCGCTCGGGATTTACCAAGCTTCCAAATTGATCAACTACTTCTTGCCCATCAAATTTGTAGATGGCAATTTCTGTAATTCCCTCCTCATTATACTTTCCTCCGGTAGATTCTAAATCTATAATTGCATACATAAATCAATCCTCTTCTTCATTTGCTCTTTCAAAATATAATGAAAAAATCATTATAAATACGGCAAATTTATAACGTAAAATAAATTAAATCATTGAAAAACGTAATTGCTTGATAATAAGCTGGAGGGTTTATTTCTGATATTCTCGTTCACCAAAAACTTTACTACCAATTCTCAACATGTTGGAACCATTGTCTAAAGCAATTTTATAATCACCACTCATCCCCATCGATAAGATTCGAAACTCTGAATGGGTCTTGGCAAAAGTGTCATATATCTTTTTAAGGAATTTAAACTCTTCATTAATCTGCTTTTTACTTTGAGTGAAAGTGGCCATTCCCATCAATCCGACAATTTTCACATTATCCATATTGGCATAATCTTCGGAAGTCAATAAGTTGTTCATGGTTTCTACATCCATGCCAAACTTGGATTCTTCTTTGGCAATTTTAAGCTGCAATAAGCACTCAATTACCCGATCTTCCCGCTTGGCGCGTTTGTTTATTTCCCTGAGCAGTCTCATTCTATCAACTCCGTGAATCAAACTGACAAACGGAGCCATATCTTTCACCTTGTTGGTTTGTACATGACCGACCATATGCCATTCGATATCCTTGGGAAGCTCTTTGTATTTATCGACCATTTCTTGGACTCTGTTTTCTCCAAAAACACGATGACCTGCATTGTAAGCCTCCATAATATCCTCAACTGGATGTGTTTTAGAAACCACAACCAAGGTGATATCTTCCGGAATTTCTTGCTCTAATTCTTTTAAATTCTTTTTAATATCCATTTCAACTTCGATCTTAAATAATAAACCTTAAACTAATCGATAAAAACTTAATTTATCTCAATTATATAAAGATTTTAAAACTCATAAATTGTAATTCCACTTCTTAGTTTCGGCTCAATATAAGTAGCTTTTGGAGGCATTACCAAATTTTCATCAGCAATTTGTTTTACTTCTTCAATCGTTGAAGGAAGCATCCCAAAACCTACAGCAAATTCGCCTGAATCAACATAGCCTTTTACGGAAGCCATTTCTCCTTTTCCATGTGCATAAGATATGCGTTCATCATTTCGCAAATCTTCAATGCCCAAGATAGGTTTCAAAACCGTTTCATATAAAATCTGAACATCTAACTTTGATAAAGCATCGCTATATTGATATTTGTTTTTGCGCAAATATAAGGAATAAAAATCACCATCTAAATACATGCTGAAATGTCCTTTTTTACTCGGCTTATAATAAACATCGCCTAAGTTTTCAATACGAAAATAAGTGTCGAGTTTAATCAAGAACTCCTCTTTACTCAAACCGTTTAAGTCTTTTACCAATCTATTAAATTCGTGAATAATCAAATGACTCTCAGGAATGCAATAACTCATAAAAAAGTTGTAGGATTCCTTTCCATTATGTTCAGAATTCTCCTCTTGTTTGTCTTTTGATAATAGAAAAGAAGAAGCAGAACGATGATGACCATCAGCGATATACATTTCATTCATCTTCGAAAATTGCTTTTCAATTTCTGCAATGTCTTTCTCGTTGTTTATGATCCACAAATAATGCGTATCTCGATAAGTGGTAGTAAATTCATATTCCGCTCGTTTTTTACTTATTTTCTCATAAATATCTTGCAAAACTTTGTTGTCCGGATAGGCTAATAATACCGGTTCCGCATTAAAACCCACCGTGTCCAAATATTCTTTAAAGGTATCTTCGCGATCGGCTAAAGTATCTTCATGTTTTTTGATGAGATTATTTTCATAGTCAGCAACCGAAGCTGCGCCAACAATTCCATAAAAAACTTCCTCATTTCTATTGACTATTTTATGTAAGTAAAAAACGGGCTCCTCATCGTGAACGAAATATCCTTCCTCTTTAAACTCTTGATATCGATTTCTGACAAGTTCATAGCGCTCGGGACCGGAAATTTCTTTTTTATATTTATATCCAGGATTTACAATATGTAAAAACGAAAATGGATTGGTCTCTAATCGCGCATTACGTTGAGATTCGCTGTAACTTTGATAAGAACGCGCTGCAATTAGACCAACCTTATCTCGCGTTGGCCGAACAGCACGAAACGGAATAATTTTAGGCATAGTGATTTATAAAAATTGCGCAGCTACATTTTCAGCTTTTCTGCTCTCGCTGTAATCATAAAATCCTTCTCCGGTTTTAACTCCTTTTTTACCGGCTAAAACCATATTTACCAATAATGGACAAGGGGCATATTTTGGATTTTTAAAACCCTTGTACATCACTTCAAGAATAGACAAACAAACATCTAACCCAATAAAGTCAGCCAACTGAAGTGGTCCCATTGGATGAGCCATTCCAAGTTTCATCACGGTATCGATTTCTTTTACGCCTGCAACCCCGTTGTATAAAGTTTCAACGGCTTCATTAATCATCGGCATCAAGATTCTGTTGGCGACAAATCCGGGATAATCATTGGCTTCTACCGGCACTTTATTCAATTTCTCAGCTAATGCGGTAATGGTTTTAGTAGTTTCTTCAGAAGTGTTGTATCCACGAATAATTTCCACTAATTTCATCACCGGAACGGGATTCATAAAGTGCATGCCAATAACCTTATCTGCTCTTTTTGTCGCTCCACCAATTTTGGTGATAGAAATAGAACTGGTGTTTGAAGCTAAAATTACATCCTCAGCACAAAATTCTTCCAATTGACTAAAAATATCCAGTTTCAGTTTTTCGTCTTCTGTAGCAGCTTCAACCACTAATTGAGCATCTTTTACTCCTTGTTGCAAATCGGTAAAAGTATTGATGTTCTTTAGGGTGTTGGTCTTATCATCTTCAGAGATTCTTTCGCGTTTAACCATCCTGTCCAAGTTTTTGGTGATGGTTTCCATTCCTCTTTCCAAACTTGCTTCAGAAATGTCGATTAAACTAACTTGATAACCATTTTGAGCGAAAACGTGGGCAATTCCATTTCCCATTGTTCCAGCTCCAATAACTGCAATATTCTTCATATTAATCTAATTTTAAGTGTTTTAATCTTTCGTATTGTTTATTGATCCGATCCATGATTTTATTAGCTACTTTTAAAGCATCGGCTCCTTGTTGTAGAGTTACTCGCGGCGTGGTGTCTTGATTAATCGCATCGGCCAAACTATCGAGTTCTTCCAAAATAGCATTATTATCTTTAATTTCAGGATTGTCAAAAGAGATTTGTTTTTTTTCACCTTCTGCATTTTGCAAGATCATCGCATAATCGTCAGGTTTTTCAGGAACATCTTCTATTCTAACCACTTCTGCTTTCTTTTCCAAAAAATCTATAGAAATATAAGCATCTCGTTGAAAGTATCGTTGTTTGCGCATACTCTTTAAAGAGATTCTGCTGGCTGTAAAATTGGCCACACAGCCGTTTTCAAACTGTACTCTGGCGTTGCAAATATCGGGGGTTTTACTGATTACAGATACCCCGCTGGCATTGATTTGCGCAACATCTGAATGGACTACACTGAGCACGGCTTCAATATCGTGGATCATCAAATCTAAAACTACCGGTACATCTGTTCCGCGAGGATTGAACTCTGCCAAGCGATGTGCTTCAACAAACATCGGCCCATCGATCATTTTCTCAACCGCCTGAAAAGCAGGATTGAACCTTTCTACATGCCCTACCTGACCTTTCACGCCTTTTTCCTGAGCCATCTTCATCAATGTCTCAGCTTCTTCATAAGTATAAGTGATAGGTTTTTCAACGAATATATGTTTCCCGGCTTCCAATGCCTTTTTAGCAATTTCGAAATGCGACAGGGTAGGGGTCACAATATCAACTACATCGACAGCAGCAATTAACTCTTCAGCAGAATCAAAAAGATGATAACCAAATTCTTTCACCAAGTTCTCCGCATTGGTCTTATCCAAATCAAAAAAACCTGCTAATTCATACTTCTCCGATTGTTGTGCAAGTCGCAAATGAATTTTTCCTAAATGCCCTGCTCCCAGGACGCCGATTTTTAACATACCATCTGTTTTTCGCAAAAATACCAATTTTTTGATAGGGAGGGATTTAATACCATACAAACTGTGTAAATAATTTGAAAAACTTGCTCTTTTTTGTTTGTAACAAGAAAAAAGGATGATTCCGCATTTATTTTTCAGGGAATATAAGAAACCCCGGGATACATCGTTTAAAAAAGTGTAAATGATCTTAATATTCAGGTAAGGCCGATGGAAATTGATAGATTTGCACGAG
The DNA here is from genome assembly GCA_035303085.1 of Flavobacteriaceae bacterium. Classification (GTDB taxonomy): domain Bacteria; phylum Bacteroidota; class Bacteroidia; order Flavobacteriales; family Flavobacteriaceae; genus JAJYSO01. Next base: position 7,013 of record DATGSA010000320.1, on the reverse strand, counting down.
CTAAAAACATTTCACCTAAAAATAATTAATAATGAAAGATTTAAAAGGAATGGGAGTAGCTTTAATTACCCCTTTTAAACCGGACAAAAGTATAGATAAAAAAGCGTTGAGAAAACTGGTTCAATTCCAATTAGATAACGGCACAGATTATATTGTGGTGTTGGGAACTACCGGTGAGTACGCAACGATAAGCGATAAGGAACGGGAAGAGATAAAAGAAATTATCATTGAAGAAAATGCCGGTAAACTTCCTTTGGTGTTAGGTATTGGCGGAAATGATACAAAAGGTGTCAAGGGCAGACTTCAAAAAGAAAACACCAAAGGTTTTGATGCGATTTTAAGCGTATCGCCTTATTACAACAAACCTTCTCAAGAAGGGATTTACCAACATTTTAAAGCGCTTTCTGAAGTTGCTCCGCTTCCATTGATTGTTTATAATGTTCCGGGAAGAACTTCTTCTAATATTCTTCCGGAAACCATCTCCCGGATTGCCAAAGATTTCGATAATATTATCGGAATAAAAGAAGCTGCCGGAGATATGGTTCAAGCGATGAAAATGATCGATCAAACCCCGGATGATTTTTTGATTATTTCAGGAGAAGACATGATTGCTTTGCCAATGGTTTTAGCTGGTGGAGATGGAGTTATTTCGGTTATTGGACAAGGATTTCCCAAGGCATTTTCAAAAATGATCAATCTTGGACTCGAAGGAAAAGTAAAGGAGGCTTATCAAATACATTATAGTATTGCGCCGGCGATAGACATGGTTTTTGAAGAAGGAAATCCATCGGGAATTAAAGCGGTTTTTCATCAACTGGAGATGACTGAGCAAGACCTTAGATTGCCGCTTGTTCCGGTTTCCGAGAATTTGAAAAATAAGTTAGCTACTTTCACAAAAAAGTTTTATAGTTAAATAAAATACATAAAAAATTGTATATTAAGCAGTTATGCTAAGTTTGGCTGAAGGTTCACCTGATTAAAAAACTTTGATGCAAATAAATTTGAGTTTTTATAATTGCATATAAATCAGTATTTTTGCAAAATGCTTTTGAAACATATGAGGAATTTACTATACATATCGGTTTTGATGTTCTTGGTAAGTGCTTGCGGGCCTTATCAGAAAGTTTTAAAAAACGATGAAATCAAGCCTAAATATGATCTGGCCACCGAATATTATAAGGAAGGTTTAGAATCAGGAAAGAAATACAAATTTAAGCGAGCTATTCGGTTATTAGAACAGATAGCTCCGCAGTATAGAGGAAAGCCTCAAGGAGAACCGATTGCTTATTCTATCGCTGATAGTTATTATCAATTAGGCGATTTTTTCAATGCGGGATATCAATTTGAACGGTTTACCAAAGCCTATCCAAACAGTGATAAAAAAGAGGAAGCAGCTTTTAAAGAAGCAAAAAGTTATTATGAAATTTCACCAAAATATACTTTGGATCAGCACGATACAGAAAAAGCACTGGTGAAACTTCAACATTATATCTGGGAATTTACTTCGGGAGAACACGTATCAGAAGCCAATACTTTAGTGAGTGAACTACGGGATAAATTGGAAAAGAAAAAGTTCAAAATTGCAGAACTTTATTATCATCAAGATGATTATCGTTCAGCTATTGCGGCGATGGAAGTTTTTATCGATGAAAATCCGGGCTCGGCTTACAGAGAAAAAGCGTATTTTTACAAAATGGATGCACAATACACTTTGGCAACCAATAGTGTAAAAAGTTTAATGGAGGAACGATTAACTAAAACAAAAAAATATTCTGAAGACTATTTAAAATACTTTCCGGAGGGAGAGTTTTATCAACAAGCAAAGGACGTCGAAGAGGACGTAACTAAAAGATTAAAAGAATTTAATTAATTTTGAATTATGAGTATAGATTATAGACACAGCGAAGCACCGGTAGACACGATTACTATTGATAGAGATAAAATTGATGAACCAACCGGAAACATTTATGAGGCGATATCAATTATTGCAAAGCGTACAGAACAAATTAGTTCTGAAATGAAAAAAGAGCTTTTAGAAAAACTTGATGAATTTGCAACTTACAATGAAAATTTAGAGGAGGTTTTTGAAAATAAGGAGCAAATTGAAGTTTCAAAGTTTTATGAAAGTTTACCTAAACCTCATGCTTTGGCAATAGAGGAGTGGTTAAATGATCAAATTTACTACCGAAATACCAAACTTACAGAAGATAAATAATGAAGGCATTATTAAGCGGCAAAAACATTCTGTTAGGCGTAACCGGTGGTATTGCCGCTTATAAGACCACTTATTTAGTAAGGCTTTTTATCAAATCCGGCGCCAATGTGAAGGTGATGATGACCAAGGAAGCCAAAGAATTTGTCACCCCGTTAAGTCTTTCTACCTTATCTAAAAATCCGGTTTTTACGGAATTTGTAGAAAGTGAAGACGAGTTATGGCACAATCATGTTGAACTCGGAAAATGGGCTGACCTGATTTGTATTGCACCTGCAACGGCCAACACCATGGCTAAAATGATTAGCGGACACAGCGATAATTTTTTGATGGCAACCTATCTCTCCGCAGATTGCCCGGTGTATATCGCGCCCGCCATGGACTTGGATATGTATCAACATCCAACTACCCGGGAGAATATCAAAAAGCTAAAATCTTTTGGCCATGAAATTATCCCTGCAGAATCTGGAGAATTAGCGAGCGGATTAGAAGGCGAAGGCAGAATGGCTGAACCTGAAAACATCCTTTCATTTATAGAAAATAACCTCAAAAAAAATCTTAAATTAATCGATAAAAAAGTATTGATTACCGCCGGACCAACTTATGAAGCTATAGATCCAGTTAGATTTATAGGAAATCATTCCAGCGGGAAAATGGGGTATGCCATTGCTGAAAAAGCCGCTCAAAATGGCGCCGAAGTAATTTTAGTTTCCGGACCAACTGCTTTAAAAATTGATTATAAAGAAATCAATGTTGAGCAAGTTACCAGTGCCGAGGAAATGTATCAGGCTGTGATGAAGCACTTTGCTGATTGTGATATTTTCATTGCCGCCGCCGCAGTTTCAGATTATACCCCAGCCGATATAGCTGAGGAGAAAATCAAAAAGAAGGATGATTCCAATATGCAAATCAACCTTAAGAAGACCAAGGATATTTTATTCGAAGCCGGAAAACAAAAGACCAATCAGTTTTTGGTGGGATTTGCTTTGGAGACCGAAAATGAATTAGAAAACGCGAAAGGTAAATTAGCTAGGAAGAATTTGGATTTTATCGTGCTCAATTCGCTTAGAGATAAAGGCGCCGGATTTGCAACCGATACCAACAAAATTAAAATCATAAGTAAAGACGGCCATCAAACCTATGATTTGAAATCTAAACCCGAGGTGGCACAAGATATTATTACAGCCATTGACGAGGCGATGAATCCTGAAAAATGATTCATAAACAACAATAATATTTCTTTTTGACGTTCATGAATTGAACCTTGGTGGAAAAACAGTATATTCACCATTGAAAATTCCAAAGATGATGAGAAAATATATATTCTTCCTTTTAATACTCTTTAGTGGTCATTCATTATTTGCCCAAATGATCAACACCAATGTAACCATTGACGCCCAACAAACGGGAAGAACCCAACTTTCTATTTTTAATAATTTGGAGAGGGCTTTGGAAGATTTTTTAAACAACACCAATTGGACCAGTGAAAATCTGCCACAAGATCAACGGGTGGATGCCAGTTTCTTCTTAACGATTGAGTCGTATTCCGATAATCAATTTAGAGCTAATTTACAGATACAATCCTCGCGACCGGTTTATGGTTCTGCGATGACGACTCCTGTTTTTAATTTTAAGGACAATAAGGTAAATTTCTTTTATGAGGAACATCAAGCCCTGAGTTTTAACCAAAATTCATTCGACAATAACCTGGTTTCTACCTTGGCTTTTTATGTATATGTTATTTTGGGATTAGATGGAGATACTTTTTCTCCCGATGGCGGATCGGATTATTTTGCATCGGCGGATCAAATTGCCAGCTTGGCCGAGCAAAGTGGAAGTGCAGGATGGAATTCAGGATCCGGTCGAAATTCGAGATATGAACTCAATTCTCAGTTGAATTCTTCTACTTTTAGAGATTACCACGAGGCCTTATATCAATATCACCGCAAAGGATTGGATATGATGTACGAAGATACTGAAGAAGGGAAGAATAATATTGTAGAAGCGCTCGATCTGTTGAATTCAGTAAATAGAACCAGACCTAATACCATTTTAATTCGTTCCTTTTTCGATGCTAAAGCCGGTGAAATTGCCGCGGTTTTTAGCGGTGGACCGGAAGTTGATTTGGACGCTGTTGTTCGAAATTTAAACAGTATGGCGCCTACTTATAATGCGCAGTGGAGGAATTTGAAGTGATTCGGATTTTAATACGAGTTCCAAAAAAAACCTTGTTTTTATCAAATCATATCCAACATCGTCCGTGATTTATTGACGGTTTCCTGCCATTCACTTATCGGATCGCTATCTTTTACAATTCCTCCGCCAACATATATTTCGCAATTTTTCTCCTTGATTTGCATACAGCGAAGATTGACATACAGTTCAGTCAAATTGGTCGTATTCTGCTGATTGCTTTTCAGATTTAATTCTCCTAAAAATCCGGTGTAGAATTCTCTGTTATAATTTTCTTCTTTCAAGATGAAATTTTTTGCGGCCTCTTTTGGCATTCCACAAACTGCAGGAGTGGGATGAATATCTTCCAAAATCATTTTTAAATTTTCAACCGATTTCATTTCTCCGGAAATGTCACATTTAAGATGCCATAACTTGCCCGCTTGAATATTGCCAACCTTTCCAATTTTTAAATCACGCACATTATCTTTTAAGGTGTCTTCAATAAAATCGATGACATACTGATGCTCTTCGATCTCTTTTGAAGTCCATTCCGGTGGGTTTGTTCCGTTTACTGCTTTGGTGGAAGCTAAGGCCATTGTTTTTAATAAATGATCTTCAATTTTCACCAATGTTTCCGGAGTAGCGCCCATCCACAATCCAATTTTTGGATGATACCAACAATAGGCAAAAGCAGTAGGGTAGTGGTGCAACAATCTTTTAAAAACAGCGATGATTGTTGAACGTTTATCGGCTATTAATTTTCGTGATAAAACTACTTTTTGGAATTTCCCTTCTTGTATATTTTGGATGCCGCGCTTCACCAAATCAATATGTTTTAGTTTGTCGTTATTTTCATCGTGAAGTGGGCGATGGAGATTTTCATCGATGAAATCATCAGTACGATTAATCTTAGCACGCAGCACAGTAGCGTTTTCCGCAGGAATAAGTACTGATTTTTGTGCTTTCAAATCGAAAGGTGCCATCACAAATCCCGATTCGGTGTAGTCCTCAGCAAAATATAAATGATTGTTTTCTTGGAAAAGGCCATCAACAATTAGTTTACCCGTGTTTTCAACCGGTTTGCTGTAAAGCACAAAAGGAAGTGCTTGCTCTAAATAATCGGCTGCTTTTATAAATATATCCTTTGAATTCATAGGAGGGGAGGTCGTGGTTTATTTATTTTTTGGGAAGGGCAATCGTAGTTAATTTACAGGCGGAAATCAATTTACCTTCTTCATTTCTGATTTTGATATCCCAAACCTGTGTAGTTCTGCCTTTGTGGATGAATTCAGCTCGTGCGATTACATAGCCATCTCTGACACTTCTCACGTGATTCGCATTGATTTCGATTCCGCGAACAAAGAAATTTTTACTATCCAAAAAGACCGCAGAAGCAACACTGCCGACCGTTTCAGCCAACGCCACTGTCGCTCCGCCGTGCAATACGCCATCGGGTTGATGCACTTTTGAGGTAACCGGCATTCTGGCTTCCACAAAATCTTCCCCTACCGCGATAAATTCTATATCAAGCGTATTTAATAAAGTGTCTTTCCGCAGGTTATTAAGAATCTCTAAAACTTCCGTTTCTGATTTTTCCATTGAAAATTGTTTTAAGTTTGTAAAAATACAAATTCAAAATTTAATGCTTAAGAAAGAAAAGAAAGTATTTTATGAAAGTTCGAATACTTATTCGACTTTAAATAAACTCACCTCGAAAACAGAAAATATCTGGATTGTATGCCATGGATTAGGCTATTTAAGTCGATATTTCATTCCCTATTTCAAATCGCTTGAAGTGGATAAAAATTATATTATCGCCCCACAGGCTCCCTCTAAATATTATCAAGACAGGAAGTTCAAATATGTCGGTGCCAGTTGGTTGACCAAGGAAGACACCAAGGAAGAAACGAAAAATATAATGACTTATTTAGATGCTATTTATGAAGCTGAACAAATTCCAAACAATAAGAACCTTATCCTTTTCGGATTCTCGCAAGGCGTCTCGGTCAGTATGCGATGGATGGCTAAAAGAAAAATTGAACCAGCAGTATTAGTGATTTATGCGGGACGGATTCCTGAAGAATTGACAGTCGAAGACTTTGCCTACTTGAAAAACACTACAATAAAAATGGTATATGGCAGGGAAGATCCTTTTATAACTCCCAAACGACTTGAAAGACAAAGATTATTCGCCGAAAAGTTATTCGGAAAAAAACAATTAGAAATCATTCCATTTGAAGGAAAACACGAAGTAAAACCGGAGATAATTCAACAAATCGGGAAAACTATTTAATTATGGACAGTAAACAAATTCCCCTCTCGTAGAGCCGAAGGCGGGCGGGGTGTTTCCGCAATCCAACTACGGAATGCTGACTTTGATCTATCTGTATATTGAATAAAAAACAAATAGTGTCGTAATCGCCTTTCTTCAATTGACTGATTTATAGCTGAAATCACAATCGAGTAGGAAGCAAAGACGGGTAATTCCCGACTTTGCTGTCCTCTCACACCACCCAACATACGTCTCTCGTATTAGGCGGTTTTCTCAATGTTTAACCGAAAACGGCCAAGGCTCGTTGTTCCCTACACCCTGACAACCACTCGTGCCTATCCTAAGAACTGCAAC
>DATGSA010000319.1:0-8272 GCA_035303085.1 Flavobacteriaceae bacterium | reverse complement strand
CTTTCATTACCCCATTTCTTACGAAATGAATAGCCATTGATTTGCATCTTTGTTTGAGCTATTATTTCAAGAAAACAAAATGTCATCAATGCTCTTCGAGAATAAAAAGATGCCACTCCTCCATGGCCTTCAGTATTTAATGACCCATCTGAGTTTATCTGTTGTGAAAGGCCGTCAATAAAAATAGACTTCGGCTCTTCATTTTCCAAGGTAACAAACTGCCATTCTTGTTCTTGTGTTTCTATATCCCATAAGTAGCGTTTTGGACTTGAGAAAGTTGTAACTTTCTCTACCCCTGTATTTAAATTTGTAGCTTTATAAATCAATTCATCAGCTTCCTCACCAACTCTTACCAGACTTGGAAATCCAAATTGAGTACTCCCTTTAATTAACTCTCCCCCAAAATCAGCTTCTTTAAATGCTAAGCGCATTTCAAAAGAATCACTATTTCTGTTTAATCGATTGTTTTTTATTGGATTAGTGAAATTTTGAAGAGCTAACGGCTCAACTCTGGTAAAATCGCTGTTATCAAATAAAACTGCTCTTGTTCGTGAATTACCAATGTCAACAACTAAATCTACATTACCATAACCCACATTTTTATCAGAAAATAATTTTATTTCAGGCAATACTTTTAACTGCTGAATATATTGCAACATAAAAATATACTGAGCTAAATAATTTAATTTTGGTTTTTTGATTTTTAAATCTTGAAATTCTGTTACACCATGCAGTAACTTCAAAATATAATTATCTACCCATCCACAATTTTTAGCTTCAGAACAAAAATCAACAAGTGCAAACTCATTATCACAAATAGCAAATTTTTTAAATTTTTCGTTTGGATTTACGAAGCCCGGAGTTTCCATTAAATCACTATCAGCATCATCTCCATACTTTGTTCTTGTATCAAAAGCTAATAATAAGTTGTATTCCTTCTTATTCGTCTCCTCATTTAATTTGGGAACTATCTTACAACGACACCAATTGATCGGTCCAAATTCTGAATTCCCATAATTATTAATAGTGAAAAAGGGGAATGGCAACCACTGATCTTCAAACTTGTCCCACTGAACTCTTCTTACGTCCATTTTGAAACATCCTGATTCTTTAGGAGTTTCAGTTTCAATGGGGATAGTTTTCTTGCCATACTCCTCAAAATCATTTTTCACATCAATCCAATCTCCATCAACACTTCCCTTCCTAATACTTTTTTTGGTATCATCATCCTTTATATGAAGAAGTCCCAATTCAGCTAAATCAATCTTCCGCACCCAAATTTCTTCTTCCGTGAAATTATGAGCTATTTCTAATTTTAATTTAGTGTTACTTGTATCCAACCACTCATGAAAGTACATTTTATAGTTATCATTAATATCAATCTTTAGTGGAACAGTAAAATACTGTATGCCTGAGTTTGCTATGAGATTCATTTAATATTATTAATTGTTTTGAAAATTGAATGAAACGTAATTTGACGATAAAATTATTTGAGAAAATTTAAATTATAATTTATTGTTGAACAAGTTTATTAATTTATCTATTCCAAGTTATAATCCAATAAAAACCTTGCTTTGTTTTTACACTTGAATCTGTTATTAGATAGGTTGGCTCTATCTAATTCGGTGAAAATTAATTTTTATATGAATTGTGTTTAGAACAAATAGGGATTTAATAGTATAACTTCAATCTATCAGTTAACAAAAATATAAATTTATATCCATGAAACAGAAATTAATTTGAGATTTAACTTATTATTTATCTTAATATTCCTCATATTTAATCTTGGGAAACACGGGCTAAAACCAGTAGCTTTAAAATGTGATTCAACAAAGATGTTTGAAACAACATTTATGGTCTCAAAAAGTGTTTAAGACAATTTACTGGCGCATGAATTACTCGTTCTCCACCCGCCTTTTTCGCTATTTTAAAAGAGGTGTGTTTTTTTTTAGAAAGTCTTGGATTAGCATAATACGAAAGGTGTTTTAAAGTCAATATTTTATAATGCTTTCCATCAAACATCTCATTGACCTCATTCAAATATATAACCAAATCATGTTTTTTTTTGTAGTTCATTAAACTTAGTTTTTAGTGGTGCGATATGTTGTTTACTTAATTTCATAATATTATATTCTTCAAAACCTAAGCCTTTATTCCTTTTGTATGGTTTTTATAAACTTAAGGTTTATCAGACTACATTTTAAAGACTGCATATAACTTTAAAAATATCGCATTGTATTTTTATTTATAAGGATTATCAGCATTAGCAATCAACTCCAGATGGCCTAGAATTAATAGCTAAATTACCTACTAACCTTCACCCCAATCTAAAAAGAAAAAGGTTCTATTGTTTAACTTAACGCCAAACCAGCATACGCAATCAATAGTTTAGTTTAGGTTTCAAAGAACATTGCAATTATATCGTCTACCAATGCAATCAACCTGCATAGGGATATTAAATTTTTTCTTTGCTATTTCTGCAAATACAAAACACCACCCTACACGCAAATCGCACACCTCATTATTTATACATTTCAAAAAGCTTTACTGTCTGTCGTTTTACCAGCTCCCGCAACCCCTCCGGTGCCAAAACCTCTACATCTTTACCATAGGACAAAATTTGTTGGATGAGTTCGGGGTTGATGACGGTTTCAAAAAAGACTTGGTTTTCTTTTCCTTCTTCCAAAAATTCATCCCAAAACGGATGGATGGGTTTGGTTTTGAAATAATCGATTCGTTTTGGATTAAACCGCAGCACCACGGTTTCGGGCCGGGCTTCCTCATTCGTCAGACTAAGATTTCGCACACCGACCATGTTTCTGAAAAATTGCGGCCAATCGGTTTGATCTTCCTTGAATGATTTTTCAGGAAGTTCTTCAAAATGTTTCAAACGAGCATCTAATGGAATGGACCATTTTTCGATGGCTCTACTTTCATTATAGCCAAATACAAACCAACGCTGATTGTATTGCTTTAGCACATAAGGATGAAAGATGTATTCCTTTGCTTCTGTATCGTGAAATCCTTGATAGCTGATTTTTAAAACAACTTTATTTTTTATGGCTAAAAAAATGGGTTTCAAGAATCCCAGTCCTGCATAAGCTTCATTTTTATCAGAAAACAGCAACTGACCGTAACCGGTATCGGCTTTAGCTTGGGCTTCGTCTTGAAATAAAACCAAAGCTTCGGAGAGTTTATCATATTGCGGATCGTTCTCAAACCGTTCTAAAAGCTGTTGTGCTGTTTCCAATAAATATTCTTCATCGGGTAACAATCCGCGTTGAGCAATTGAAAACTCCGGATCTTCATAGCAATAAACGCTTTTCCCCTTATGTGTCTTGGTGAGCAATGGCGCATCGAATCCGGACTCGGGATTGCGGAATAAACTGATATCCTCCCGTAACGTGCGCGTTTTAATAGATTCATCCGGATAATATTCTTGAATTTTAGCATTGACTTCCTCCAATAGCTCTTGAAAGGTAAAAGGCTGATGAATTCTTCTAAAACAACGATCTAAAATATTATACCGTAAATGCGCGTGTTTAATATTGGCCATGGGTGCTTATCTTTTTGTGTTGAAGTATTAAGTTTGTTGTTATCAAATAGAAAATTCTAAGTCAAAATTCTATTTTAAAAACATTAACGGTTAAATATAATAAACATATTGATACGCACCATAATTCTAAGCCCATCGCAAGGTTTCGCCGCTCAACTTTCCACTTTATATAATTTTTTCCCCTTTAATTTAACCTTATGCTTATATGACATCGAGGTTTCATCGCCTATCTCTGAAAAATCAATATTTCTTTTTATCAATTGAGCGTTAATGACCGCTTCATACGAAGCTCTGGAAGTTGTCCAACCTTTTTTTCCAACTTGATTGTTGAAGTTCTCAACAATTTCATCATCGGTTTGAGCATCCATTTTTGACATAAACTGATTGTAGGCTTTTTCCGCTTGCGATATTTCCTCTCTCATTTTAAGTAGTTTTATAATTCGATTTCTCTGCTGCAACATTACGACATCACTATGCAGTCATTTCGCATACCTCGACAAAATGAAGAATAGATATTAATTAGCTCTATTGAAATCTTTTAGAATACTAAAAATGGTATCGGCTTGTTGGGTGTTAAATACTCCTTCAATCCCCATACTGTGATAATCTTTAAAAGGAGAGTCATACAGTTTTGCAGGATCGATTTTCCCATTGGCAGTCAAAAACTTCTTTATGGTATCCAGAAATTCGATTTGTACCGAATTCAGTTGGTATTTATTTATAAAATCAGCAAAAGCAGCATCTACATTTTCTGCGCTTAAACCGACTAAGGAAATGATAAAGGAAACTAAATCAAATTCTTTTCCCAATTCTTTTTCAATGCTCTCCTTATCTATTCCGCCATCGAAGAGTATTTTTTCTAAGGCCTGAAGTTCTTTTTTGGTGATGGTTTCCCCATTGCGAATTCTGGTGATGGTGATGTGATCTTCGTTTTCTCGAATTAGCTGTTGTAACCGGTGAATGTTATTTTGGAAAGGAGAGGAATAGGAATCCTCATTAGGCGGTTCTTTGGCTTCAAAAGGGGTGTTGACAATTTTATCCTCATCAATATAATCCTCAAAATCGGTGGTGACATAACGCTGATCTACCGGGTCTATATATTTCACCAAATCCCGCGCACCTTTTCGAAGTTTTTCAAGATGAGCAACTCCCTCTATTTTCCAGAAATCTTCAGCTAAAGGCAGTTTAAGCAAATCCTCCTTTTCTTTTATAACCGGAATGGTGGTTTTTCGTAAAAGCTGTTTAGATATGGAGACGGTTCGCGTTATCGAATTCGCCAATTTACTGACATATTCTTCTTTGTTTGGCGTTTCCAATCTTTTTTGGATCAACGTATAAAGCAACTTGTCGTAATATCGTGCTAAATCGGATTCGCTTTTTTGTGGTTTTACTAAAGGCGCTAACTCCTCCTCTATTTTTCTAATATCACGCTTGGATAAATGATTCCAGATCTCTCGATTTTCATTTCCGAATTCGTGTACTACTTCCAACTTCATTTTAACATCAAATCGCTCCAAATCCAATACTGCGATGTCACGATGTAAGCCGTCTAACAATTCCATACGGAAATCTTGAAGTTCTTCTTTGTCTTCAAATTGGTCGCTCTTCAGATATTCCGCCAGCCGTAAACGAAGGCCAAAAAGCACTTCGGTTAAACTCTTTTGCACAGCTGTTTCTATCCCCTTTGGATTCTCACTAAAAAATTCAAAATTTTGAAAAAGGTCAAAAATCAGGAAATGTGACTTATCTTCTCCCGGGCCAAATAAATTTGGACGCAAACGAGCTCCTCTCCCAATCATCTGCCAGAATTTGGTATAAGATTTAACCGGTTTATAAAACACCAAATTCACACAACTCGGCGCATCAATTCCGGTATCCAACATATCGACTGAAATAGCAATTTGAGGTAACCGCTCTTTTTCCTCATCGCAAAAACGATTGATAAATTCTTGTGCTTTGGGTTCGCTGTGCGTAATTACTTTTACGTAGTCGTCTCCATAGCGTTCCTTATCCAGCTCCAAAAACATGTCTTTTAAGAAACGAGCGTGCTTTTGATTTTTGGCGAAAATAATGGTCTTGCCCAACTCCTCTCCGCCACGTTTTTTAATGCCGTTTTCTATGATATAGCGCAGCGTTCGAATAGCTGTATCTTTATTGAAAAGCCACTGATAAAGTTCGCCTGGCGAAATATACTCATTGCCGGTTGCCTCTTCTCCATCAAGGATTTCTTTCTCGAATTCTTCTTTTTCTTCCTCGGATAAATCGTCGTATTTAATACCTCCTCGCAAGAATTTTGTCGGTAATTCGATGGTGTGATACGGCACTAAGTGATCATTATCTACCGCCTCATCAAAAGTATAAGCATCGGTGGGCGTTTTATCGGGCAATCCAAAAACTTCGTAAGTATTTCTATCAATTCTATGCGATGGTGTTGCCGTGAGACCGAGGAAAAGAGCATCAAAATATTCAAAAATAGCTCTGTATTTGTTATAAATCGATCGATGAGCTTCATCGACTATCACCAAATCAAAATGACCTACTCCATAAAATCTACCGCTATCGTCTTTGCTACCGTCAATTAATCCCATCATAGTGGTATAAGTGGAAAAAGCTAAACGCGCATCGGGATTGTCTTTTTCTTCCAATAGGTTTACACTTGCGTGTTCCGGAAGAAATTGCACAAAGTTACTTTTGGCTTGATTTACCAAACTTATTCTATCGGCTAAAAATAGAATTCGTTTGGCCCAATTGCACTCAAATAACAATTTGGCCAAAGCGATGGAAGTTCGCGTTTTTCCTGTTCCTGTAGCTAAAACCAATAAAGCACCGCGATTGGTGCCAATGAGTTTTCCGGTTTGTTTATCGGTGCCTGCAAAATGTTCAGCAATACTTCTTATAGACCTCATCTGATAAGGTCTTCCTGCTATCTCTGCATCTATTTCTCCTTTGCGAATATCTTTGCGGTTTTCGCGTCTATACATTAAAGTCTGTAACTCCGCTTTGGTATAAAATCCATGCACCTTGCGGGCTTGTTTGTAGAATTGATCGTCCCAAACAAACGTTTCGTAACCATTGCTATAATACATCACCGGTCTTCTGCCAAACATTTTCTCCAGTGAATCGGCATAAAGCTGGGCTTGATTTTCGCCACTGGTTGGACTTTTTATCGTGTGTTTGGCTTCTACCAAAGCCAATGGACGACCGTCATCGTCCCAAAGTACGTAATCTACATAACCTATACCGCTTTTATTGGTGGTGAGCGGCATGTGTTTTACTTTGAATTCCTTGTCCTTATCACCTTGCAGATCCCATCCGGCTTCTCGCAGATTGACGTCTATTAAATATTCTCTTGTTTCCTCTTCATCTCTTGGATGTTGGATTTCATCCATTACATTCGCTTCTTTCTTATTGGATGCGAATTGAGCTTGTGCGTTTTCTATTTGCTTTTTATAGAGTTCATTTTCCTCAATGAGTTGTTGGCGCTCCTCCTCTTTTTCTTGTAGTTCTTGTCTGTGCGTTTTGAGCTGTTCCTCTAAAAGGTTTTGAAGTTCTGCTATCTGTCTTTTAGAGAGCGCATGAGCTCCTTTTTTCGGCAATATATTAAAATCAAAAATACCCGGATCTTCCCAAGCTTCTTCACTATATGCTTTACCAAACCATTTTGCAAATCGAAAAAGACTATCGATAGCATTGTGCGAATCTATATCATTGACGGTTCGATTGTGCGTAGCTAAATTTCCTACTTTCCTGATGATGTGTAAATCATTATAGATAACGTGATTAAAAATACCTCGAAATTCTTGTTGAGACATCAAGCTGTTTAAACTTGTATTGTAAGGCATTTCCAGTTCTGCATCGTTGGTGTACATCCAGTTTATCGCTTGCTCCAAAGCCATCCGACTATAAATCAAAGAAGTTCTCGGATCGGTGATGACCAATTTTTCGGCTTTTACCGCGCGTTGATAAAAAGTAGTAAACTCGTCTTTAAGAAAATGGAAATTTGTTGTCATTTATGCTTCTATTATTTATCAATAATTTCTTTACACTAATAATTTTACTATTACCTCCCTATTTACATTGATGTTTTTTAGGATTTATTACTCGATTACTTTCCAATGCCCTCCTTTCGTGGGGCCTATACGTTTTAATTTATTTGATTTTTGTAACTTAGAAATATGATACTCCACACCACGCCTGGTTAAACCCACAAGCTTTGTCAATTCTCTTACGGTTAGCTTTGGATTACTTTTAAGTAGCCTTAAAATTTCTTCCACAGTTTCTTCCACAGTTTCTTCCACAGTATTTTTAGTATCCGAGGATTTAAGTGGCATCAATACCTTGAAAAAGCCTTCATCGCTTTGATTTATTATATCTTGAAGATTCTCTTTCGTCATAAGCCTGAAACAGCCTTTAATTGAAAATTATTCCAGATGTTAAACATACAAAATAATTCATAGGTAATTAATATCAATCCGAGGTTGGGCTAAAGCCCGGTTGTTAGCAGTACCTTATAGCAGTCAGCTAAAGCAGACTGTAATAGAAAATAACTTCTCGTCAAATTTAAATCAACCTGAGGAAGTTAATCTGTTCCTTGAAAATCTGTCCAGTTACGTTAAATCCTCCACTCCAAATCTATTACCGTTGGATTTATCCAACGGCCTTAATTATACCGCACTATTTTGGGCTTTAGCCTCAATTTGAGTCCTGCTGTCAGAC
>DATGSA010000318.1:0-6735 GCA_035303085.1 Flavobacteriaceae bacterium | reverse complement strand
CGATTATTCCAAGCAAACACGGAATATTCATTTTTTATAAAGTAGCTTGCACAAGTATTGTTATACCTACTTTGGGAATGACCTTCCATACCGTGACAAAGAATGACAGCTCTCTTAGGGTTACAAACCACTTCATCTAACAACAGGAAATCGCTGTCGGGCAGATTGATCCTCGTTCGCTCATAATCGGGAACCTCTGTTCGTTTTACGGCACCGGAGTATATTGTAGCTAAATGTGCCTGTTGAAAGATAGAATTTGACAGCTTATAAGCAGAATCAGATAAATACGGCATAGTGTCAATTGTTTACTTACCTCTAAATATATTAAATATATCCGGATAGAAGACATTAAAGTGAAATTTAAATCAATTATAAATTCAAATCCTGTTTTAAGCTAATTCACTTGACGCCTGTTATTCTTGAAGTTTATAAAATCTGGTTGGCCTATATTTATTTTCAATACTGATTTCCTTCTTTAAATTTCCTGTTTTATCTAAAGAATAAAAACCATTATATTTTCCTTGCTGTTTGTTGGGTACTGCAATAAACAATTTATCATCTACTATGCTAAAAACATTCATCCTATCAGAAAGATCAGAGGGAGGGATATCAAGTTGTGTAATCTGATCGGGATTATTGGGATCTACTTCATAATATGACATTTTAATCGTTACTTCTGTACTAAAATTATAAGGCTCTTCAGAAATATGTAAATAGATTTTATTATTAAAAGAAATCATGGATTGAGCAATTCTTCCCGTTCCGAAATGAGATTCGATATCTATTTTCCAATCTTGATCGAAGTCAGTCTCGCCCGAAGGGATTCGAAAGACTTGTGATGGAAAAGGCTCGTTGAATTGATTCCATCCCCAGGAACAAAAATATAAGTTCCCTTGTTCATCGGCAGAAGTTGCTTTATTTTCTGAAACATAAAATCCCACTGTTTTAGCGCCATGATAAGTAATTATCTTTTCCACTTCTTGCGTATCAACATCAATTACGGCCACATAAAAATTCTCTTCGGAATCTGCTATTAAGTTGAAAGCTACCGCTTCCAAGAAAACCACACTGACATAGAGTTTCCCTTGGTTGACGTGCATCGCCAAGCTTCCTGTTCGTATCAAGTTATTTCCCGCATCATCTTCCCAAACGGCGTCGGGTCTAAATTCTTCAATAGCTGGTTTTAGGTCTATTGCTCCTAAAAGCAACATTTCGGTGGGATCAAAAACCTGAATTTTATACGGGTCTTTTCCTTCGTTATAAAAAAAAGCTTTGTGCTTATCAGCCATCGCTATCTGTCTGGCAGGAAACAAATTCGCCCGAGAAACATTGAGCTCGCTATCTATAAATACTTGATTCCGGTTATTTAATGTCAGCCGATATAGCCCCGGAGAAGAGGAAAATCCTTTTTTATCCTTTGCTTGAGAAAAAATATACTTATCAAACGAAAGTTGTCCCGAAGAAGTTGATGGATTGGAGTTGACAAATATATCGTCTTGTGCGATTAAATCATAACTTTCATCCGGATCGATATCCGACAGGTTAAAAGTAAAAAAAGTGGTTATATCTACATCCGAAGCATCTTCTGTAGCCATGACATAATTATAGTTAGAATAATCTGTTTTGGGATCGTTTTGGATTTCATCTATGTTTTCAACGGTACAAGACGTCGCCATCAGAGCTAATACAAATAATAAATATAGAATCGACCTTTTCATTTTATACTCTTTAAAAATCGTAAGTTACTTTAGCAGAAAAATTTCTACCCGGGCTTTGCATTTTAAACGCATTAAAAATCGGTTCGTTAAAGATATTATCCAACTCAGCTGAAAAAGAAATTTTTCTTCTTTCGTCAATAGGTGTGCTCCAAACAAAACCGGCAGCGTGCACTTGTTGAATAGGGATCACTCGATTTGTGTTGATTTTACTGTGTCCATACAATCCCAAAAATCCATCGGGTTCGTATTGTTTCTCAATAAAGTCCAAATAATACTGATGTACATAAGAGTAAGACCAATATAATTGTAAATGGTCATCTTTTGCAAACAAATCATCCAAATAATAAGTAGCCATAGCATTTCCGAAATAGAATGGCATATTGCTCACTCGGGCATTTTTAAAGTGTTGATTTTCGGAAATATTTCCATTGGTTCCTTGAAAACGAAACTCATTATAAGTCAAGTTTCCCGAAAGCTCTAATTGTTCAATCGGTTGATAACTTGCTTCCAACTCAACCCCAAAACCCTTCACTTTATCTAAATTTAAAAAGACCGAAGTAAACTGGGTAATATCTTTCAACCGTATCAAATCTTTAGTATTTCGATAGTACGAATTTACCTCAAAACTATATTGATTGCTTTTTCGATAGCGCAATCCCAAATTCAGATTGGTACTTTTCTCTGGCTTTAAAGAAAGGTTGGGATTAATAAAGGTATTATCCCCAAATATTTCATTTTGATCGGGCAATCTAAAAGTATTTTCAACCGAAGCACGAAGCATCAACCCGTTGTAAAAATTATATTTAAATGACTGCGCAAAACTCAACCCTGTGTTATCGGTAGGTCTTTCCACTTCTTGGGTAATCTCATTAAATTCTTTTCCGCTGGTAGAAGAGACTAAATATTTGACTTGGGTCAATCCTTCAAATCTGTTGTCAAACAAATTATACTGATAACCCAATCCTCCGATAAAACGGTTATAATCTACATTTGTTTTTTCTTTACGATCATATAAATTGTCAGAAGTCCTTTGAAGATAGGTATTAACGGCATTAAGAATTAATTTATGTCGATTGTTAAACCTATAAGTAAACAGTCCTCTGTATGTAAAATTATCAGTTCGCGTTTCAACGATGGGTTTATCAAATTCCGAAACACTTCCCATCTCCGATCCGGATTGTGCCGGATATTTATTTCCCAACCAATCATATTTTGCGTTTTTCAAAGTATCTGCCAGTTCATTTTTGATACTGCTGTACACCAAAAACTGAGAGGTTTTCAACTTTTCATCTAAAAATGATTTTTTATATTCGATTGAAGGCACCAAATAAGCATGTTCTCGTCTAAAAACCTCCCCAAATGGTCTGCTTCGAGAAGAAAAATCATTTTGTAATTCTCTTTTAATCGCATAACTATTTAGTTTTATTTTTAAGAGGTCTGCCCAGGAATAATCTTCGAAATTAATATATCCATCTGCACTGTATTGTTTATAACCATTGTTAAACAATCGAGCTCTAATCGATTCTGTTCTTCCTGTTTCCGGATCTACTAAAGGTAGGTTATCAACTTTGAAATCATTGTCGCTGTAATTTCCAAACCCATTAAACCCGTATGAAATATGGTCTGAAACTTTGTAATAGGTATTTAAACTCACTTTATGAGTATTGAAAGATCCAATTGCATAACTCATTCGATGTATATTTTTATCCGGTTTTTTTTGGACAATATTAATTGCTCCTCCAAGTGCATCAATTCCAATTTCTGTAGGCATTACTCCTTTATATACCTCGATATAATCAGCTACACTTGAGGGGATTTTTGTCAACCCCATACTGGAACCCAGATAATCTACAGGAATACCATCGATTAGAAACTTAATCGATTTCCCGTTAAAACCACCAACAATAACATCAGCTTCAGCTCCTAAACCTCCGGTGTTTCGGATTCTAATCCCGGCAGATCTATTCATCATTTGTTCAACGGAAACAGAAGAACGCACCTGTTTACTCAGGTCAACCACTTCAGTTTTTATCGAATGATTTTTTCTGATACCGGCTTGACTCACCCTGCCTGTAATCTCAATAACATCAAGCATATTATCGGAAATATCTATTTTCAACCCAGTGATATCTTCATTGACCAACACCTTGACCATCGGAGAAATAAATCCGCCTGCATTTACAGCATATATAGAATATTCCCCTCCTTCGATACCGGCAAAACAAAAATTACCTTTGTCATTGGCCTTAATGGTTTGATAGGTTTCTGCTATGGTTATACTGGCATTTTCTTGTTTTTCTCCATCCATCACCACGGTTCCACAAATGGAGTATTGGGCAAATAAGGTGGTTCCAAACATCACACACAGCATAAAAAGGAGCGTTTTTTTTATCATTTCCCCGTTTTATACAAAAAGATTCGGGCAGCCTTCTAAAAGACAATTACCCGAATCTATATTATTTTTAGCGTAGGTTATTATTTCTGAACTTAATTTGTTCATCACTTCTACTCATTTATTTTTGAGTAGGTTTTTAAACAGTTTCGTTATTCCGATTCAGGAAGAGTTTCTTCAATAGGAATTCCGGCAATAAAAATATCAACACCTTCATCAATTTCTCCTTTTACCAAAGTGAATTCAACCGGCGTTAATTCGGTATCCATCATTCCACCTCCTACTTCACGAGATAACAACTCACCTTTAAAATCTATTCGGTTACCATCATTGCTGACCACAACATCTGAAACATTTCTTAGAGAGTAGTCATGTGGTGGGAAGGAAGGGTTGACTTGAATTGCTTCAAAAGCTTCTCCTCCATTGGTGTAATTCCAATACCAGTATGCTTCATCCGGATCTTGACCAAAGTTCCCGCCTAAGATATAGTCAAAGCGCTTTCCTTGAACATTCCCTTCTTCATCTTCTACCGGTACTGTTCCGAAGTCAAATCCTTTAACTTCAGCATAGTCAAACATATAAGGAGCATACCCAAAGGTATTGGCGGAGATATACTCTATCTCGGGATCCCAGAGTACGTCTTCATCCAAGAAATTCATTTCTGTAAACTTCCATACTCCTTCCACATGGAGTCCTTCTTCTACAGGGGTGTTGTCGTCATCACTACTGCAGGAAACAAAAAGGAATCCGATTAGCGCGAAACTGACTAAAAAAATATTGCGAAAATTCTTCATAACAATTGTTTTAATACGAAGTTTGAAACTTCTGTTTTTTAGTTTGATATTTATGTTTAAAATTTTCCGCAAATATACTACACTATTCAATTTATTCTAATTTAAACCCGTTAAAAATAAGGGTTTTATTTTAACGAACACTAAGCTTTTGTTAAGCCGTACATCGGCTGTTTCGCTTTATAATTCTGTGTCTCTTACATCTCTGCTCTCACAATAAATAAAATTTTATTTTTCGATGTTTTTCCGCTTTTTCGATAAAAATTTATTTCTTCCAAATTATCATACAGATCAAAACGTTTTAATCGATCCAGATTTTTTTCCGAGATATTCGATCTTATAAGGTTTAAGAAAAATCCAATGAAAATCTCAGCTTAAAGATTATCTTTGCACCCGATTTAAAAAGGATTCTCCTTTGGAAAATGTGACCACAAAACCCCAATCCGGTAGTTTTATAGCCGATTTTAAAGAGATCACCAAGATGCGATTAACCGTGAGCGTGGTCTTTTCTGCTGTTGCTGGATATTTTTTGGGAGCTGAAACTGTAGATTTCGTAGTTGTGCTGACGCTTGCTATTGGCGGCTATTTATTGGTTGGCGCTTCTAATGCTTTCAATCAAATTTTGGAACGCGATTTGGATGAGAAAATGGACCGGACCAAAAATCGTCCGCTACCCGCAGGTCGAATGAGTGTTCAAACGGCTTTGATCATCGGTTTAATCTTTGGAATTTCAGGGATAGGGGTTCTTTATTTTATCAATCCGACTACGGCACTCTTTGGGACGATTTCAATTTTGTTATATGTGTTTGTCTATACGCCTTTAAAAACCAAAACACCACTTTCAGTTTTTGTAGGAGCTTTCCCGGGCGCCATTCCGTTTATGATGGGATGGATAGCTGCAACTAATGATTTTGGCATAGAAGCAGGCACATTGTTTATGATCCAGTTTTTTTGGCAATTTCCACATTTTTGGGCTTTGGGTTGGTGGTTGTACGATGATTATAAAAAAGGAGGGTTTTTTATGTTACCGACGGGAAAACGAGATAAAGTGACAGCTACACAGACTGTACTTTATACGTTTTGGACAGTGATAATTTCGGTGATTCCGGTTTTTGGATTAACCGGAAAACTTTATCTGACCGATATATCCGGCATCCTAATTTTATTGATTGGCGCCGGAATGATTTATTACGCTGTCCAACTTTATAAAAAACGCACTACAAAGGCGGCTAAACAACTGATGTTCGCCAGCGTTTCTTATATTACTTTGTTACAAATTATATACGTATTAGATAAATATATTCGATTATGGATTTAACACAAGGAACACCACAAGAAAAAAGAAGACGTTCCAGAAAAATGTTATTATGGTTTGCGATGGCGAGCATGACAATGACTTTCGCCGGATTTACAAGCGCGTTTGTCGTAAGTCAAGGCCGAGGGGATTGGATAGAAAATTTGGGATTACCGCATATTTTCACCTTAAGCACCATCGCTATTGTTTTAAGTAGTATCTCATTGATTTTCGTCAAAAAAAATATTTTAAACAATAATCGTGAAATGGCCGGAATCTTACTAATCAGCACTTTTGTTTTAGGATTAACCTTCGGAGTCATGCAGTTTATTGGTTTTGGGGAGTTTATGGCCGAAGGATATTACCCGGCCGGAAGTTCAAGCACGATTAATGTTTCTTTCTATTACGTTATCATATTTGCCCACCTTGTGCATGTAGCTTGTGGACTCATTGTGCTAACTCCTCCGGAGTTTTTTCTTAATTACTTTGTGTTTGCTATTGTATCCCTACCAAAATCATCTCCTTGTTAAGTCGCCTACT
>DATGSA010000317.1:0-7981 GCA_035303085.1 Flavobacteriaceae bacterium | reverse complement strand
TTCAATTGCCCGATATTATTCAAGGGCAGGAAGATTTAAGTGAAAGTTTAGAGGAAGGTATGGAGCCCGGTGATGGAGAAGAAGAAGGCGAGGACGGACAAGAGGGAGAAAGTGGAGAAGAAGGTCAAGAAGGAGAGGATGGGGAATCCGGAGAAGATGGAGAAGGAGGGAGTGAAGGAAATCAGTATGGCGACGGAAACATGCCGTCTGAAGAAATGAATAGTGCGGAGCTTTATGAAATTTATAAACAGCAGCAAAAACTTCGGTTCCAATTGGAAGATTTGATACAAAGAGAAAATCTTGGTCCCGATGCAAGACGATTGTTGCAGGAAATGGAAGATGTGGAAGTTGAATTGTTAGAATCCGGGTTTTCGGAGAAAAGTTTGGAAATGATGACCAGAATGAAACAGCGGATGATTCGATTACAAGAAGCCTCCTATCAGCAAGAACAAGAAGAAAATCGGCAAGCAGAAACTAACTTTGAAAGGTATCAAAATACGAATGTTGATAATTTAGAAAAGGCCAAAGAGTATTTTCAAACCGTTGAAATATTAAATCGACAATCCCTACCTTTGCAACCGGATTTTAAACAGCGCGTGCAAGAATATTTCAGCAAATAATATGATAGAATTTCTTTATAGAACCGACTTTGAATTAACTGATAAAACCCGTTTTGTCAGTTGGATTAAAGAAATTATTAAATCTGAACAGAAAAAATGTGGCGATATCACTTATACTTTTTGTGATGATCAAGCGCTGGATGAAATCAATCAAAAATTTTTAAACCATAAAGATCTGACAGATATTATCAGTTTTGATGATTCAATTGCCGATATTATTTCTGGTGAAATATTTATAAGTATCGATCGAATCAAAGAAAATGCAAATATTTTTGGCGTGAGTTTTGAGGAAGAATTGCTGCGGGTAATGTCACATGGAATTCTTCATTTTTGTGGATATACCGACGGCGATGAAGAAGAAAAAGTTATAATGAGAAGAAAAGAAGACGAAAAAATTAAAATGTTCCACGTGGAACATTCATTTAAAAATAAGAAGAAATAATGTTTGGAAGGAAGTATGATGTGATTGTGGTTGGAGCCGGGCATGCGGGAAGTGAAGCCGCCGCCGCCGCAGCTAATATGGGTTGTAAAACTTTATTGGCGACAATGAATATGGATAATGTGGCCAAAATGTCCTGCAATCCTGCTATGGGAGGAATTGCCAAGGGACAAATTATTAGAGAAATTGACGCTTTGGGTGGATATGCCGGTATTGTGAGCGACCGTAGCGCTATCCAATATAAAATGCTAAATAAATCTAGAGGAGCGGCCGTTTGGAGTCCGAGAGTGCAAAGTGATCGAATGATGTTTTCAGCGGAATGGAGAAGGATGTTAGAGCAAACGGAAAATCTCGATTTTTATCAGGAAATGGTGTCGGGAATTATTGTAGAAAATGATAAAATTAAAGGAATAAGAACTTCAACCGGAATTGAATTTTATGGAGAAAATGTTATTCTGACCAACGGTACTTTTCTCAATGGCTTAATTCATATTGGAGAACATAGTTATGGGGGAGGAAGATCCGGGGAAAGAGCCTCTTTTGGCATTACAAAAGAATTGGAAGATTTAGGGTTTAAATCCGGCAGAATGAAGACAGGAACACCGCCAAGAGTAGATGGTCGTTCTTTGGATTTTTCGAAAATGGAAGAACAACCTGGGGATGAAAATCCCGGTAAATTTTCCTATTCCGCCGAAACAAAACCGGTCACCGAACAAAGATCTTGTTATATCACTTACACTTCTCGGGAAGTGCATGATATTTTGCGAGGAGGTTTTGATAGATCGCCGATGTTTAATGGAAGAATTAAAAGTGTTGGTCCGAGATATTGCCCTAGTATTGAAGATAAAATTCATCGGTTTGAATCTAAAGAAAGACATCAAATTTTTGCAGAACCCGAAGGATGGAATACCATCGAATATTATGTAAATGGATTTTCAACTTCTTTACCGCAAGAAGTGCAATTTGAAGCCTTAAAAAAAGTTCCCGGATTTGAGAATGTCAAATTTTTTAGACCGGGTTACGCAATTGAATACGATTATTTTCCACCAACGCAATTAAAGCACACGTTGGAAACTAAATTGGTGGAAGGTTTATTTTTCGCCGGACAGATTAATGGAACCACCGGATACGAGGAAGCCGGATGTCAAGGTCTGATGGCAGGAATTAATGCCGCTCTCAAAGTTCAAGAAAAACCTGAATTTACGCTACAAAGAAATGAAGCCTATATCGGAGTTTTAATCGATGATTTAATTACCAAAGGAACGAAAGAACCTTATCGGATGTTTACTTCCAGAGCGGAATATCGAACCTTGCTTCGACAAGATAATGCTGATATCAGATTGACAAAAAAAGGATATGAATTAGGTTTGGCATCTCAAGAACGAATGGATAGATTAAATGAGAAAATAAATGCTACTGAAGCTTTTATTGAATTTTTAAAGAAAACCGGTGTTACTCCAAAAGAAATAAAACCTATTTTGGAAGCCAGAAACTCTTCTCCGCTAAAACAGCAAATTAAATTATTTCAGGTTTTAAAGCGTCCGCATATTATGATGGATGATATTCGTCAGATTGAAAGTGTGGATAATTATATTCTAGAACATAATTTAGATACAGAAGTAATTGAACAAACCGAAATACAAGTAAAATATCGGGACTACATCAAGAAGGAAAAAGAAAATGCGGATAAACTAAATCGATTAGAGGGAATGCGTATTCCTTCGAAATTTGATTATTCCGGAATTTCTTCGATGTCGATGGAAGCTCGCACTAAATTGAAAGAAATTCAACCGGTCACCGTCTCGCAAGCTTCAAGAGTGAGTGGAGTACGACCAAGTGATATTTCTGCACTGGTGATTCATTTGGGACGATAAATTTTGTTCCACGTGAAACAAAAAGCTAATTAAGTAAATAATATATTGGTTCGTTTGTAATAGAACCAATAGAACCTAATTGTATAATTTTATAATTGAAACACAACTTTCACAATCTAAGCCCCTAAATATCAACGCTGAACTGGTAAAATCCTATTTTAAGCCATTTTTGACTGGTTTTAAGCGATAAACTATACAATGCTATTGAATTTTATAGATAATGGAATTTTAATAGGTTTTAAGGTGTTTGTTTAATAGTTTAAATTTATGAAATTAATTGTGATGATTGTTTTTAACTATTACAAGGAGTTTCATTTAAATTTGAAATTTTCCGCTTATGTAAAAACAACTTAAATTTTAGTTCTTCCTCTTCATTAGGTTTTTTGTTGTCGGTGATGTTTGATAAGTGATTTATTTTTAGATAAAATATAAAGCTTTTACTTACCAACTCATTACCTGACAAATCAAACTCTTATAAGATTAATACAATTGGTATAATTAGATTTATTCTAAATATCCAATTTGATCGCGTATTTTGAATTAATACTTTGGTGGCCAACTATTGATTTTATCCGATCTCAATAAATTTATCACTAAAATAGGAGAGGTGTTTTAATAGGTTAGATTAAAATTTACCAACAAAAAGTACTCTTCATATTTATCCAAATCAACATCAATTTGAATATTGGCTTCCCTGTTTTCTTGATTCAATATCTCCTTGCTTAAAATAATTTCGTCTTCTTTAAAAGGTACAGGTTTTAATTTAAAATTTTCTTTGTTTATTTGATATAACTCAAATTGATCTGGATTTAATGCGATAGTTCCAAGCTGCGCGATATAAGGAAATTGATCGATAGATATTTTTGCTTGAAAACTTTCACCATCCTCTAAAGTCTTGTATTTATGCCAAGCATTCGGAAAATCGTGTTTTAAACTGAACAAACGAGCCATTCCCGATTCACTGGCAGATTCTAAAAGTTCTGTAATATTAGCAGACGCCCTTTTCTGCTAATTGCGCACCGCCTTGTCTTGCGGTATAGCGTATGTGTATAATCACATCTGTAATCGTATTTTAATCAAACTGTCTGTTTTCCACCGGAAGTTCTAATCTCCAAGTGCTTTCTTCACCAGCATTTTCAAAAGGCAAGAATCGCTCATCGCGTAAGTTGACTTAAAAAAGATCACTATTGTTTTGAGCATTACTTTCGACAATGGTTTGAATAGTGCCTAAATAATCGATAAATAAGCTGTCCCTTTTCAGCTGGTCCATGTCGATATGGTAAGAAAACTCCTTTCACTAAAGTGAATTTTTTAAAGGATCAGTCATTAATTTCATATTTTACCACCATAAGTATTTCATCAATATCTTTTAAATCATTTGTAACGATTTTTAATCTAAAATCTGAATTTATGGATATAACATCTGTTTCTCCAATTAACATTTTAAGCTCTTCATTTTTAGCTAAATTTAAAGGGGTTCCATCTATCTGAACTTGATTCATATCACCTTTTAAGTTTATGAGAAATATCACTTTTTCGATAGGTGTTTCGAATGGCTGAACAAAATAAGGCAATCTTTGTTTGTCTAATTTTAGATTGACCTCACCATCTGACATGAGTCGGTTCCATTGATTCGGCATATCATGTTTCATATTTATTGCCGTATGCAGGCCATCCTTCTTTAGTCCCTGGTGAATCATTTCAAGCTGATCTTTTAATGCCTCATTTGCATTCGTTTTTAAAGTTGATCCGCCTTCCCGGGCTGTGTATTTTAAATGAATAACTACATCCGATATGGTGTTATAATCAAACTGTTTTACTTCTGTCGGCAATTCTAAACGCCAACTGCTAATGGCTCCTGCACCTTCAAAGGGTAGATAACGTTCGTCTCTGAAATTCAATTCAAATAAGCCACTATCATTTTGAGAACTGCTTGTTGCAATAGATTGAATGGAGCCAATATTGTAAACAAAACGATTGTCACCGTCCACCATATTTTCAGCATATTTTGTTGGTTTATTTGTGTTTTTCCTGTACCGGTTGTTTATCAAAGAAAGTTTGGAACTAACCGAAGTATATGGGCCTGCAATACACGGAATACTTAGACTTACAGATTTTAGTCTCCTGAAATACTGTCCTGGATGATCCATATCAAAAAGAGCCTCTGGAATCTCCATATCACAGACACCTGTTTTCTTGAGTTTTATTAGAGCTAAAGGATCCAACTGTGCTAAAGAAACATGTTTGGTCATTTCATATTCTCGTTTGTTTTTATCGAGATATGCCGTTTCCATTCGTTTGATATCATGAATTAAACCATCAGCACTTTGCAGTCCTTTTTTCATACTGTCCCAATAGCCATAGGAAATAAATGAATCATCATATCCTAATTCAAACTGGTAGCTTCGCTCAGCTTTTTTAGCAAAATCGTGGGCCAATTGATATGACTTAAAATACACCGAACTGATTTGTCCAATCATCCAATCATATAATTCCTTATTGGTAAATTTCGACCGCATATATTCGTCGGTTTTCTCCGCATTCTCAATTTGCAATTCATGATTTTTTAAATCGGTTTCAGCAATTTCTTTCCGTATTTCGGCGGCAGTGATTTGTTTTTCTATACTGTCGAGCTCTTTCTCTGCCAAACGTTCCTGGAGTTTCCAATCGTCTTCCCTTCGGTTATATCCCCCCAAAGTTGCAGCTCTATTTGCTTCGTAAGAAGAAATGCCTGCCAAAACATTTATAATGTCTGCAGCTATATTTGTAGCTTTAGCCATTGCGGAACCTCCTAATTGCATTACAACGTGGGGAGAACCACCAAAACCAGATGCACCAACATGAAATTCAGGTATTAAAGCAAGAGCACCCGCTGTTGTCCTTACAACCTGAGAAGCAAATTGGTAATCTTGTGCATCTTCTAACTTATCCAAGTTTAATTGCTCTTTGGAACTTATTTTTTCTATTTTCTTATAGTGCTGATATCTTTCTTCCGTAACCTTTTTAGTCCGTTTTAAAATCTCAATTTGCTCGTCAGATTCATCGATCTGCAGCTTTTTAATATCCTTTACAGCATTTAGTACTTTTAATTCAAGTTCACTCCTAAGAAGTGATAAGGTTTCGGCATCTTTTTTCTCTAAAGCCTGTAAAAGTGAACTCCCCAGGCTTCTAACTTCTTGAGCCAACTCAGTTGCTTTTTGGGTTAACACATTAAAACGGTAGTAAGGCATTGGCGCATTTAAACCTGCTATTACAGAAGATATATCAAGTCCAGAAGCGGCAGCCCGAGCCAACATACCCGGATCTATAGGTGGTGCAAAAAGTGCTAAGCTGCGTTCAACGCCATCAATATTTTGGCAGTGTCTTATTTTAAACAATCGGTCGGCAATTTTATCCCAATACTCCTGCATTTTTTCATTTTCAGGAATACAGAAATAAAGTGAGGAAAGACTACTGAAAGATGGAGATGATTCTGTTTCTTTCAAATCTTCTTCAAGATAACTGGATAAGTCAGGAATAAGATTTTCCATCTCAATTAACACATTTCCAAAGCTATCTAATTGATTTTCCAGCTGATTGTAGGTTTGATAAGGTTGTTCAATTGGAGACGGGACAACTCTGGGTTTAGGACCTAATAATTTGTCTGCAAGAATATAGAGTTGGGTTGCTTGGGCAATAGATTCCATGGTATCTTGTCTGAACAGAAAATCGCCCCATTCCGTTAAGTTCTCTATATATTTCATTAATAAAGCCTTTTGATAGGCTACTGGTCTGGTTCTTGCAATTACATCCGGACTGAAAGGTTTTTCTCTCCATTCGGAAATCGCGAATTGTAAATCTTTATTTTGACGGTTCGAATCTTCGGCCGTTATATTCATTATTTCATCAATACGTTGATTGATATAATCAGACTCCTGATGTAAATAGAAAGGTTTGGTTACCCAATATTTTTGGGTGCCATCTCCTTTTAAAGCACCTGTAGGATCAAACATATAATGGAACCACGTCATCGCTTCTTCAAAACGTTGATTTTGAGTTAGCATAGTGGCAATGTGTAGAGGCACTCTATAAAACAGATCCCAATTATAAGAACTATAACTTCCATCCGATTCGAAATCAACCTCTTCCAACGGATAATCAAACTGTTCATTTCCACTATCATCTCTATAATTGTTTTTTGGAACCTTTATAGAATTTGGCTCGTAATAGCTCTCAAAATCAAACTCAGATGTATGTATCTGGGTTTCACGTTTCATCAAAGCAGGAATCCCTTCAGAATTTAAAATATTTCTCAGATAACAAACTAAAGGATGGTACATATTGGCGAACTCTTCACCGTATTGTAAAGGCTCAATTTTATTTAGTCCTGTTGCAAATTTATCCCAATCAGTACCTAAAACAATCTCCGAAGAAATTTGAATTGAGTCACTTATATCTTCTTTTATTATTCCATAATATTTTAATTCTGTCAAAATCTTTATGAATTCGTTATCCCCAATAAAAAGCTTTACCAATTCTTCTGGCGTTTGGGGAGGGTTATCTGATAATAAATCTTGTGTTTTTGTTACAAAAAGAATAATATCATCCACTAATTGATAAACATCAGAGACAGTTCTTTTTTTGGCATTAGAAAAGGAATCAAAAGTCTTTATACCTGAATTAGAGTCAGCAGATAGATTGATTTCCCTATACTTGGTTTTGTAAAATCCTGGAGTAATTACATAAGCGTGATTGCTATCTTCCATAAAATAAGGTAACATAGTTCCTAACGGAAGAAAATTTAAATATTTCATTCCTCCAGATGCAGATGCCATTAACAAAATCATTAAAGAGTCAACTGGAGTCAATTGGTTAGGATAAGTTACGCGAAAAACCCCTGGTGTTTTGTTCAATAAAGGGGAATTGTAGAGCCGAGGAATTAAACGATTAATAGATAAACTGTCTTCACTGACTCTATCACTATTTTCCATTAGTCTCTGTGCTTTCGCTCTGGTGTCAGTAAACTGCGGCAAAAATGAAATATATTGGAGTAGATTATTATCCACTAA
>DATGSA010000316.1:0-2625 GCA_035303085.1 Flavobacteriaceae bacterium | reverse complement strand
AAAAAATACTTTGGCATCGGAGGATGGTTTTAAGGATTCAGATCGACAACCGGAACTTGATCCCAGTCAATTTTTTCCCGGGCAGTGGCGATGTCTGTAAAATGAAAATCAGTCAGCCATTTTTCGAGTTTTTTCTCTGTTTTTTTTAAACCGACATACGATTTGAATTTTCTCAAAGGTGACAGGTCTTTGATAACCGGTTGCTGCGGGTCAAAATCCCGCGGGTGGAAGTAGGTCATCACATAATCGGAATTTTCTGTCCATTTTTTAATAAACGGATAAGGAAAAAACCGGAAATATCCGCCGCCGGAAAAAATGACTTCCCGGTTTAAGATATTGATATAGTTGATTGGTAATTCTTTCAGTTCGATTCCGTTGTACCTGATTTTTGAAGGTTCTGCTTTTTGAAAAGAAGGAAAACCGCCATGAGCCCGGGATGCTGGAAAAATGGAACAGTCCAGTGTAATCCCAAAACGGGCAAGAATTTCAAAAGCCCATTTGTTTTTTTCTGTAATCGAAAATCCGGGTGCCCGGAAAACAGTTACTTTTTTTCCGGTAAGATCTTCCAGGGTTTTGATGGAATTTTCCAGATCGGAGGAAAATGTTTTTGGATTCTGCTGATAGACCAGCTGGTGCATATCGGAATGGGATCCGATTTCAAAACCTTTTCCGGCTATGGCTTTAATAACTTCCGGATACTGTTTCGCAATCCAGCCTACACAAAAAAAAGTTGCACGGGTTTGAGAGCGCTCGAGCAGGTCAAAAATCCGGTCCATATTCCGGTGGATCCGGCTTTCAAACTGAATCCATTCATTCTCAGTCTGCGTGGACGGATTATCGAGAATGTGAAACCATTCTTCAATATCAAATGTGAGAATGCGATTTTTCATAAACAAAGAATCTCATAATAAAGCATTGTTGTCCGGTAAAAATCAAAAATAGGGAATTATCCTTTTTAAGGCCTTCATTTTACTGGATATGGATGTAGAATGACAAAAAGAACCCCCTCTACGTCTGAAAAAGTGATAATTGGCTCAAATTTTTAGTGGTTAAATCTACATAATTTGCTTTAGGACTTTTCAAAAACTTGAATAAGTTTATATAGGTCATCAGATGATAGCGAATAACAGATGCCATATTAGAAAAAGCCCATCTTTTTTCAGCTGTTCTTTGAACAATTAATAAGATAAGCTGGCAGATTAAGCTTACCCAAATTTGAATCTCTATTGCATTCTGATTATCCCCCAAAAAGTATTTCAAAGGAAAGTTCTGTTTAAGTCGCTTAAACATTAACTCTATCTGCCATCGTTGTTTGTATATGTTAGCAATCTTATCAGCTTGTAGCTCATAATTGTTGGTAATAAATTCAAAAACTCTTTTCTTTTCATCATCCCAAAAGGCTACTCGTCTAAGATAAAAGGTCTGATTATCTTTATCTTTCATTTGAATTTTTTCATCCTTGATAATTCC
The DNA here is from genome assembly GCA_035303085.1 of Flavobacteriaceae bacterium. GTDB lineage: Bacteria > Bacteroidota > Bacteroidia > Flavobacteriales > Flavobacteriaceae > JAJYSO01. The sequence continues at coordinate 1,155 of DATGSA010000316.1, read as the reverse complement.
TTCATCTGTTGTGTCTGGAACATCAAATTCTTTATCACTTTTCCATACAGCATTATCCTTTATTCGAGTGACAAAATAAATGCCGTCTTCTGTCCAAGTTTGATATTGCTTATAATCAACATATCCTTTATCAAATACCACAAAGGAACCTCGTTTTAAATCAAGCTCTTTTAAAAAAGTGTGATCGTGAGTGGCGGCAGTTGTAAATCGTACTAAACAAGGAACATCTTCACTGGCATTAATCATTGTATGCATTTTCATCCCTCCTTTCTTTTTGCCATTTAACGGATTCCTGCCCACTCCTTTTAAAATGTCACTAAAAAGACTGATTGTAGAAGAATCGACTATTTTTAATCCCTTTAAAGGCAGAGGTTTGGGGTTGCTGTCCGATAAAAGTTGATGGTAACGGCGATAAATTGATTCATAAATATCTTTGAACACAATTGATTTTCTTTTTTTATTCGAATCGGAAAGGGTGCTTCTTCGAGGAAAATATTTAAGCCCTAAATGATTGATCTTACCTTCACACGCTAAGATAATGCTCTCCACCTCTCTGAGCGAATTACAACCACTCATTACGGCAAACATCATCGTCACAAGATGAGAATAAGTAGTGAACTTTTTGGTGTATCGATCACTCTGGTGCCTTTCTGCTGTCCGATTAATTTCTCCGGAATCTATAAAACTTAATAACTGTTTAAAAACAGGTTGACCGCTAAATTTTCTATTTTTGCTCATGTATTTTATTTTTGTCCAAAAACAAAATACAAAAAAAGTGGGAAACCTTATTTGGGAATCCCACTTTTAAAATTCTTTACCGGACAGTAGTGTAAAAAAACTTTTAATTAAATAATTTGGAAACCTATTGTCTTTAAATAATTAAAAGTAGAATCATAATAATCTGGATTTCTTGTATGATCATCTTGACTTCCTTTAGGAATTACTATTATCATTCCTTGTCTCGCTCGTGTTAATAAAACACGATAAGCATTTATCAAATATTGTTTTCTAATCTCTTGTCTTATATTTTGCCATTTATTTCCTCTAAAAGAAAAAGTCTTCCATCCTTTTTCTGAATAACGTAAATCACCATCCCAAGTCACTCCAACCCAATCTAATTCTAATCCTTGAACTTGAAATTCAGTAGCTGCATCT
>DATGSA010000315.1:0-5576 GCA_035303085.1 Flavobacteriaceae bacterium | reverse complement strand
CTGGATAGGATTATATCGGTTGATGAGATTGGGATTCTTTAGATCAGCAACGTAAAAACCTCTTCCGTGTGAAACCTTTTAATTTTCATTTACATAAGCGAAAAAAGTAATAGTCTGTGGATTAGGAGTGGGACGATCGCTCCAACCAATGAATTTTTGTGCTTTTCTATTTTTGATTAAATAAAAATTACATTGAATAATTATTCAATAAAAAAATTAACTTTGCAACTCTTTCAATAATTCAAAAGAACGATGCTGTGCCTTTTGATCGTAGCAATAGGTTGAAATAATCAATTCATCTACCTTCGTTTGCTCTATAAATCCGTTTAAACCTTTTTTGACAGTTTCAGGACTACCGACAAAAGAATAATAACCCATTTTTTCTACTTGCGCTTTTTCCATCGGATTCCTCCATACTTCCTCCATATCTTTTACCGGAGGTTGAAGCGGTCTTCTTTCATTTCGGATGATACTCAATCGGAATTGTTTTCCGCTGGTGGCTAGATATTCAGCTTCTTCATCGGTGTCGGCTACAACAACATTTACGCCGGCCATCGTATAGGGTTTTTCAATCTGTTCTGCCGGGCGAAACTTTTTTCGATAGATATCCAAAGCATCAAACAAGTAAGTAGGTGCAAAATGGCTGGCAAAAACATAGGGCAATCCCAAAGCAGCAGCTAATTGGGCACTAAACGTACTGGAGCCTAAAAGATATATCGGGACATTCGTGCCTTCGCCGGGAATCGCTCTAACTTTGCTTTCCGCAGAATAATCGGAGAGGAAGAATTCGAGTTCCTGTACATCTTTGGGGAAGTCGTGCACGCTTCCGGTGCGCTCTCTGCGCAAAGCTTTAGCGGTTATCTGATCTGTTCCCGGAGCGCGACCGAGTCCAAGATCTACTCGATTGGGATAAATGGTTTCTAAAGTTCCCATTTGTTCAGCAACAACCAAGGGAGCGTGATTGGGCAACATGATTCCGCCGGAACCGATTCGGATGTTTTCCGTGCCTTGTAAGAGATAGCCCAAGATAACAACGGTAGCAGAACTCAATAAACCGTCGGTGTTGTGATGTTCAGAAATCCACAACCGGTGGTATTCCAATTGATCTAAATGTTGTGCCAGCGAAAGAGAGTTTTCGATAGCGGTTTTATGTTTGACACCTTCCAGAGCGGGAACTAAATCCAGTACTGATAATTTGACGTCTTTAATTGTTCTTTTAGCCATTATTGATGTGTTTTTTAAAATATTATTGACCAACAGCCCAGAAATATTGGTGTGTCCACGGGGCTTCTTGTTTTAATTCTTTTGCAAAATATAACGGAAGATAAGGGTTGCGTAAAGCTTCTCTTCCAAAGAAAACCAAATCGGATTGATCTTGAGCTATAATCTCTTCTGCTTGTTTCGCTTGGGTGATTAGGCCGACTGCTCCGGTTTTTATTTCAGCTTCTTTTTTAATGATTTCGGCAAAAGGAACTTGATAACCGGGCTTTAATTCAATTCTTATTCCCGGTAAATTTCCTCCGGCAGAAGTATCGATTAAATCGACACCTAAATTTTTTAGTTTTGTTGAAAGTTTTATCGAGTCTTCAATTTTCCATCCATCATCTACCCAATCGGTGGCAGAGATCCGAACAAACAACGGTTTCCCCGATCCCCATTCCGCTTTGACCAGTTCCGTGATTTCCAATAATAAACGAATGCGATTTTCAAAACTTCCGCCATATCTATCGGTGCGTTTATTGCTTTTAGGCGAATAAAACTGATGCAGTAAATATCCGTGAGCAGCGTGAATTTCCAACACATCATAACCGATTGCTTTGGCGCGTTTTGTGGCAGCTACGAAATCATCTTTGACCTTTTGAATCCCTTTTTCATCTAAGGCAATCGGTGCATTTTCATTTTCTTGAAACGGAAGGGCGGAGGAAGAAACGGTTTGCCACCCATCGGGGTGATCGGGTTTTACAAATGCTCTGTTTTCAAAAGGTGGTCGGTGACTGGCTTTTCTTCCGGCATGACCCAGCTGAATTCCCATCAATGATCCTTGAAGCTGACAATATTTGACAATGTCTTTGAGTTTAGGAATATGTTCGTCTTTCCAAATCCCGAGATCTTTATAAGTGATTCGACCTTCCGGAGAAACAGCTGTTGCTTCTTGAATGATTAACCCAAATCCACCGACCGCGCGACTTCCTAAATGGGTGAGATGGAAGTCGGTTGCAAATCCATCTTCGCTGCTGTACATACACATTGGTGAAACGGCCATGCGATTTTTGAAAGTAGTGTTTCTAATCTTTAACGGCGTAAATATTTTTGCCATAGATGTTTTCTCAAATTTTAAATAATTCGACCTCAAAGCGTTTTCGCCAAATTAATCTTTTTTCAAAATCTGCATTTATGGTTTAACAAATTGTTGTATTCAAGGTTTGTTTTTAGCCTATAAAATATTGAAGGAAGTCTGGAATGAAGGAAACTGTAACCTCAAAATGAGTGGAATTACAATTCAGGTTCTTTTATCTAAAACTTTGATTTCATTTTGGGCGATCCTCACGTCTCGTGCTTATGAACAAAATGGAACTATTTTGATTGATTTTGGGATTTTCAAAAAAGGAAATATAATCTTTTGAAACGAGGTGTCTTTTTATTGCCTAAGTTCAAGTGATAAACGCAATTTTATGACAATAAAAGCTGCTTGTTAAGAACTTGATGCAAGGAAAATCTATGACTATATACTGTAATATTGTCAGTTAATTTGCTTTGGGTTCTTTGTTGTAAAATTTAAAATCGATTTATTACTATTGTCGTTGTTATGATTTTTAAAAGAGATTTCAAATGATTATGTTTGTAATGATTATATTTGTTTTTAATTAAATTTATAGAATCATGGGTGGTTTTAAAAAGATTCACATTTGTTTTTTGGCGGTTTTATTATTGTTATTTATTGCTTGTTCAAGCGATGATAATCAAAATGATTTTGATCCAATTGAAAATGATGGTGAAATAACTTTTATCGTTAGTGGAGCGATAAATATTGAGAAATCAGGTCAATCAACATTTTATTATGTGATGGGAGATTATTGGGAAATCAACGGATTCGATGGTTTTGAAAACTCAACTTTTAACCTACTTCTTAAAAACAATGACAATAATATTGATGGAAACCGAGAGGTGGGAAATTATTCTATTGGGGGAATTAATGATGAAGTTGTCGGAACACTAAGACTTTATGAAGATGGGGAATTTATAGAAATGTATTCATCTATTCATGGCAGTGGAGCAACAGGAGAATTGGAAGTGACTTATTCAAGTGAAACCAAGTCAGAAGGAAATTTTAGTTTTAAAGCTTTTTTATCTTCGGATGAATCTGAAGAGGTTATAATAGAAGGTCATTTTTCAGCAACTCCTTCACCTCTAATTAATTGAAGATGCTACAGGAATGAAATAAATTAGAAAAGACTATTTGTGGTAAGCAGATAGTTTCCTCAATTATAAGTTGAAATTATTTAAACAGAGTGGTGTTCTCACTGCCGTTGTGTATTAAATATTTTGTAAGTTATTTGTTCTTCTTTAGTTCTTTTTTGATTTACAAACAGGTTCACTTGTTCACTGATTTACTCGTTTACAAATTCACTTCTTCACAGCCCCCTGCGTGAGGGATAGCAGCGGCATCCTTTTTTCTTTTTTTGAAGTGTTTTTAGAGGAATAGTTTTGAACTGACAGCAATGATTTTTTAGGTGAAATGATTTAGAAAAAAGATATAGCGGATAGCCCGACCCCGGATTTTAAAAGAGAAAATTCATTAGCCATGAAAACCTCTATGTAAGCAGCCTGCTAAATTATTTGTTGTGAATCCGGGGGCACGCCCAAATAAAAATGTTAGAAAAGAAATTCTATGTTTGATAAGAATTTTTGAATAGTCTAATTTTCTTATCTTTACCGTTTAAATAAAGAAAAATCAAACTTTAAAATATGTCGTATAATTTACTGAAAGGAAAACGAGGAATTATCTTTGGAGCTTTGGACGAAAATTCAATTGCTTGGAAAACCGCGGAACGCGTTCACGAAGAAGGCGGGAAATTTGTTTTGACCAATGCGCCTGTCGCGTTGAGAATGGGAGGAATTAAAGAACTGGCAGAAAAAACCGACTCGGAATTAATCGCTGCCGATGCCACGAAAATGGAAGACTTGGAAAATTTGGTCGACCAAGCACAAGAAGTTCTTGGAGGGAAACTGGATTTTGTGTTGCATTCCATCGGGATGTCGGTGAATGTGAGAAAGGGAAAACACTACACGGAAAATAATTATAATTTCAGCGAAAAAGGTTGGGATATCTCGGCGCTTTCTTTCCATAAAACAATGCAAGTGCTCTATAAAAAAGAAGCGATGAATGAATGGGGCAGCATCTTGGCGCTTACCTATATGGCGGCACAACGCGTTTTCCCGGATTATAACGATATGGCGGATAACAAAGCTTATTTGGAATCTATTGCGCGTAGTTTTGGATATTTCTTCGGAGAAAATCACAAGGTTCGTGTCAATACCATTTCTCAATCTCCAACCCCAACTACTGCCGGATCCGGCGTGAAAGGTTTTGACGGATTTTTGAAATATGCAGAGGAAATGTCTCCTTTGGGAAATGCTTCTGCCGATGAATGTGCGGATTATGTTATTTCTATGTTCTCAGACTTGACGCGAAAAGTTACGTTGCAAAATCTCTATCACGATGGAGGCTTCTCCAATATGGGCGTGAGTAATAAAGTGATGGAAGCTTTTGAAAAAGGGATTGACAAATAATACGATCTAAAAAATTTAATATTAACCGCGAAAATTTGCTTGATAAAGTAAAGTTTTCGCGGTTTTTTATCTGGAATATTCGATGACTTCCAAATCCTTGATGTTTTCTCCATCAATTTTGAAGCGCAACATGGTTCTTTTTTGATGAAACCCCTGTTTACCGATGGCACCGGGATTCATGTGGAGTAATTGCAGTTTCTTATCGTTCATGACTTTCAAAATATGAGAATGTCCGCTGATAAATAGTTTTGGAGGATTTCTTTTTATTTCTTCTCGAATAGCAGGCGAATATCTTCCGGGATAACCACCGATATGGGTGATCCATACATCCACGCCTTCGCACATAAACCGATTGTGCAGCGGATAGGTTTTGCGCACCTTAATATCATCGATATTTCCATAAACAGCTCTGAATTTCCCTGTTTCTTCCAAAGCATCGGCTACTTTGATATTTCCAATGTCTCCGGCATGCCAAACTTCATCTGCTTGTTTGGCGTGTTTTATGATGTGCTGGTCTATATAAGAGTGGGTGTCGCTGAGTAATAATATTTTTTTCATCGGTTGATTTTATTCGAATTCAAAAATAATGAAGTTTAATAGTAAGGACGAAGTTTTCCGGAGTTTTGTAAAAGGAAAAGCTTTTAATTAAATCATATCCGGAGCTTTTTTAGTTTTAGATAACAGGCCCAAGAGATTACGATGAAAAGCTTCTAAATCACGTCATTCACCGACAAAAAAACGCCCCGAAAAAATCGAGGCGTTTGTATTTAGGTCATTGAAGAAAG
>DATGSA010000314.1:0-5474 GCA_035303085.1 Flavobacteriaceae bacterium | reverse complement strand
TTCTTCAAAAGTTTCTATAAATGGTGTGTCATAGACGGCATCACAATGGGTTGTAAAATTAACCGGACCAACCCATTCACTATTCCCGGTAGGCTCTCCACACTTGGCTCTGACATATACTTCATAATCTGTTAATGGATTTAAGTCTTGAACAGTTAGACTGGATTGACTCACCTCTTCCATATCAGCAGGAGGCAATCCGGTTTCTGCTGGTTGCACGACCAAATCCCATTCATCTTCTTGGAATCCTGCTTCCCAACTTATATCAGCTGTATTAGCAGTCACATTATCTACTGCCAAATCACTTGGGGCAGGACATTCAGTTAATAAGTCTATTTTAAAATCATCAATTTCTAAACTCGAAACGCTTGCAGTTGGCGGAACTCTAATTGCGATATAGACAGTTTCCACTCCTTCTTGTTGATGAAATATTGATTTCGTCTGGTAATTAGAATTAGTAAAAGAGAATAAAGGTTCTATTTCCGTAAAACTCTCCGGATCCAGATCAGTGGTGGACATTAAAACTTCCAGACCTCCGTATCCATTTGGATTAAAAGGCGATCCTATGGCTCTGTAATCAAATTGAATGTCATAAATTCCATCCTCTAACTCAATAGCAGGACTAATCAGCCATTCATCAAAACTGGATGGTGGTCCAAATAATGGTGTTTGCATAAGCACTGACTCCTCTAACATTTGAAAAGCAATCATCTCATTACCACTTTCATTAAGGATAGTCCAACAAAACTTACGGGTATCCGGATCAGAATCGTTAAATGACTCTTCGTAAGGAACCTCCAAACCAACTGTGTTACAAGTTGTATTAAAGGTTACTGGACCTACCCATACACTTTGATCTTCCTCATTACAGTAAGCTCTTACATAATACTTATATTGTGTACCCGGATCTAAATCTTCTAAGGTATATTCATTAGAATCTACTAAAATTCCTGAATCTTCTTCTTCGGGCGTTGGGTCGGAAATAGCCCCTACAAAAACCTCCCATTGTGTTTCTTGATATCCTGTTGTCCATCCAATATCAGCGGTTGTTGCTGAAACCTCATCGACCCAAGGATCAAGTGGGGCAGGACAAGCCGGCATCTCTTCAATATTGACATTTTTAACATAAAAAGCCGTTGCAGAAGGGTCTGTTGAGCCGATATGAAATGCAATATTGACTACACCACTAATTTCATCAGGAATCACTACAATTCTTTCGAAAAAAGTATCCCATCCCGTCTCATCAAAAACTGTTTCTTCTAAGATTGTTTGATCAAAATCATCAGCACCAACCCCGGTTGAGGACGCCTTGATGGATACAGTTACAGGGGCTCCATAAGCATCATAGTCAAAACGAATTTGTTTTGTTGCATCACCACTTAAATCCACTTGAGGAGTAACCAAATAATCATCATTTTCTCCCTCAAAAGATGAGTTGATTGGAAACCTTGCGTAATTAAATTCAAATAACCATTTAGTTGAATCCTCATTCGCATTAATTTCAGTCCAACATTCTATATCAGCTTCTGGATCACCATTGCCCACAGGAGAAAAATATGGCAAATCATAAACCTCACATTGCGTTGAAAATGTATATGGCTGACTCCACTGACTTGGGTCTGTACCGCAAATGGATCTCACATAAAAGTCGTAAGTGGTATTACCATCCAACCCATCGATAAATATATCTTGATTTTCTGAAGTTACTGTTCCGGAACCTGCGGGCTCTCCTTGACCTTCAGGCACAACAGCATACTCCCATTCATCGCCAAGGCCTAATGGATTATCCCAAGAAAAAACAACGCTATTTTGTAGTAAACTTTCATAACTAATTTCAGTTGGGCTCGGACAAGTCAAGAAATCTAAGTTGAATTCAAAGCAAACGCTGGAATCGGGAGCTTCATGTATTGTAGATATCACAATAATATAAGTCTGTCCTGCCTCTACCGGAAAGTTATTGATGTTTTCAATTTGATCTACATTTGTGGTTCTCAGTGCCACTAAACATTCTTCTCCTACGGCATCACAACCATCGTAAACAAAAACGGCTGACTGAGGATTTCCAAAACATCCCGTACCCGGTGTGAATGGTAAAGTCATCTGCGAAATATTAATCATTCCGTCTTCTTGAGCGGTATAGGAAAAATATATCTGATTTCCATTTATATAGTTATCCGTCACTTCATCGCCTAAACAGTTAGAGCCTGGACTATCAAAGTTTATATCAGCCGAATTCGGAAATTCATTAATGTTTCCTTCAAAAGAATAAGAGTCTCCAATTTCTATCGGAGCATCACAAGACATACCATATTTGTCTGTTTGAAAATTAATTACATATTGCCAAACGCCTTCATTATCGTTCGGACAAATACTCTTCAAATAAACATCATAACTTGTGTCTTCTTCCAAGTTTCCCGCTGCAAACATCTGAGTATTTACCGGTTCGCCAGCTTCTTCGTCAATATCTTCTCCTTCTTCAACGATTTGAATTTCAAAATCAGTTGCTAAAGGGTGTGTCCAATAAATTGTGGCTGAGCTAACTGTAATTTCATCTACGGAAACTTCATCCGTATCAACCAAAGGACATGCGGAAATCAAATTTACATCATCTACAGTCCAAGCAGCGCCAGAAACATCTGCAGTTGGTTGTGTATTTTCTACAACAAAGGCGATATATATTTCTATCCCCGGACTAATTCCTGTCGGTAAATCAATAACACGCATATTGTAAACCTGTTCGTCTTCAATATCTTCTCCCGTCCAAGAATTTAAATCTATAAAATCTTCAATGTCCGGCTGAGGAGCAGTTGATATCATTATTTTATAAGTAGTGTTTTCATCTCCCAATTGATCATATTTAGACCAGAATCTCAACTGGGCGTCTTCCGGTATCTCCACATTCGGGGTGACCAAAAAATAACTTCCTGAGTTTCCTTCTCCAATGTTGTCTAACTTAGGGTCTAATACTACGGCACCGTTACTTTCGTACCCATCTGTTGTAGCCTCCCAGTTTTGTGTGGCTTCTCCATCCTGAAACAGGCCCCAATCATTTGGAATCCCATTTTCGAAATCTTCATTAAATTCTTGTGCCCAAGTTTGGGGTGCTAAGATCATGGTAAAAAGAATAAATCCGATTCCTAAACCACTTTTCTTTACCAGTTTTGAAAAGCTCATCATAGTTATAGTTTTAAGCTTGACAATTTCAAGCAAATTGAATGCGCGTAGTATTTCATTCATAATTTTAATCTTTATCGATTCATAAAAATTTTGACCGTATTAATTTAGTCGTTAACAAATCTATATTTAAATATCCTTAAAGCACTATAAAAAACCTTACTACTCTTCGATTTTCCCGAATTTCCAAAAAAATAAATTAAAAAATACACGTAACCAACTGAAAATCTTTGACTTGACCTTTTGTTAAAATTCACCCTCTCAAATCAATATTGAAAGATTTCTGCTTGAAAACTCTTGACTTCCTGACGCCTTTTATAGATTTTCCAACCTAAAAATGCAAATAAAAATAAAAAACCCAAGAGGGTAATTATGATTTGAATTTTATATTTTTCTATTTTTTGATCAATGAGGGAGGATTGAGATTTGTCAATTCCTTGTAATGCTATTATGGTAGCTTCCTTTTTTATTTGGATGATTTCCTTATTGAGGGATTTGATTTCTTCTGAATAAATTTTAAAAGCTTTCCAATCTTCTAATGCCAAATAATTTGAAGTCATATCTGACAAAACACTCCTCAATAAAGATTTATCATCTATTGCTTCCGCATCTTTATATATTCTTTTTAAAATCTTATTTGCTTCTCTATATTCTTTTTTAGCATTATACAAATTGGCTACGCCTTTTTCTGCAAATAATTTTAAACTATTTCTATCTTGTTTAATTATGTTGGCTGCATCGTAGGCTTTTTGAAAACCCTCTTCAGCTGCTTCAAAATCATTCAAGTTCAGGAAACAATTCGCCATATTATAATTTATAATCGAAAGATTAATTCTGCTAAGTTCTTCATCACTGGCTAAAAAAGCATTTTTACTCCGTTCAAAATATTTCAATCCCATTTCACAACTAATCAAATTTCGGTAAATCATTCCCTTCACCCCAATGATGTATCCTTTATTCATATAAAAATTTTTATTCTTAAGAAAATTTTTTTCTTCAGCTTGCTTGAGGTAGTTTAAAGCTTCGTCATACAGATCCAACTGAAAATAAACATACCCTAACCTACTGAGCACCTTCACTTCACCATCCAGATAATTCTCATTTTTAAGTAAATCCTTGGCTATATTAAGATACTCCAGCACCTGAGAATAATTCCTAACAGATAATAACCCATCTCCAATCAGGAGTAACCCCGCAATTTTCTCTTCTAAATTGGTCGATTTATTATTATAAAGTGAGTCTCCTACTCGCAGAACCTCTAAGGGTTGAGAATATACTTTCAATTTTGTTTCTTTAATAAGCTCATCCAAGTTCTTTTCCTCTGCTATTGTTGAAAAAGAAATCAACCCGAAAAAAAATAATATGATATATTGAAAAATGAGTTTCATGATGAGTTTCATGCGGAGCGTTTTAAATAATTAATAAACGTTGTTGGAGGAACTCCAGTAACAGATTTAAACGCCGTGCTAAAACTACTATGTGAGGTATAACCGGTAACTTCTGCTAAATAGCTTATTTTATACTTCAAGTATTCTGGTTCATTTTGCAATTCATTGACAATAAATTCTATCCTTAGTCGATTGATATATCCGCTAAAACTCTCATTTAGGTTAGAGTTGATCACTTTCGATAAATATTTAGTATTGACTTTCAATTCACTTGCTACATATCCCAAAGAAATATCTTTTTGCAAAAATCCTTCTCGCTCTTCAAATTTTTTTAAACCATTTAAAATTTGATCCTCCGCACTTTGAGATATTTTTGATTGAGTCGTTTCCGAATTCTTTTTCGCATCCAACTTTTCTTTAATCGGGGTATTCTTATTCATTTGATTTAGAAACGCCGAAATTTCTTTGTAATGCTTTTTTTGCCAAGAAAACCTCAATAAATAAACCAGTAAAAACAATAGAATAGCTATTTCTATAATCAAAATTAAATTTCGAGTAGACGCTAATTGCCTTTGCTGACCTTTTTGTTTTTGAATGTTTAAATTGGTTTTATGTGAAAAGACTTTATTTATAGCTTCGGTAAAAATAACATCGGTTTCAGAAACGTATCTATTTTCCAAATCACGATATTTAATAACGGAATCTTTTGCACGATTTTGAATATTTATCTCAGCAAGTGACTGATAGATATTTTTTTTAGAAAAGCTCAACCCATCCACATCTCTTATAAATTCTAAAGCTTCTTGAAGAAGTTTTTTAGCCTCTTCTATTTTTCCTTTTTGAACAAGAATTTTGGCTTCATTGAGTGCAAAATACCTAAAATAAATTTTATTAAAATCAACGTTATTTATC
>DATGSA010000313.1:0-5849 GCA_035303085.1 Flavobacteriaceae bacterium | reverse complement strand
TTCTTCAAAATATAATTTATCAACAAATGCTTGACTCATTCCAATTGCATCATTTAGCACAAGAACACCGGATTTTTGAATCATTCTGCCAAAAGCCAAGGCGCTGTGTCGTGCCCATTGTCGATTTGAACCTTCCTCGGTGGGATTGTTTCTCAAAAAGATAATATCCATCTCTTTAGCAGAGACTACTTCCGGTTTTAAACGATTATCTTGTACTTGTATCCAAAACTCTCCAACTGTTTTGCCGTTTAAGTTTTTGGGGATTTTTTTACATCTTAAAGCAAGTCCATCCTTATTGGAAAAACTAAAATGACCTACTTCTGTTACATAAACTTGATGACCCCTTTGAAGAGCTTTCCTTATGATGATTACGGAGGTTCCGCAATATTCCGTTTTGATTTCATTTAAAACAAAGCATATTTTCATTTTTATAGATTTAAGTTAGTTAGTTCTCGGAATTTGATTTTATCATTTTTGAAAATGAAATCCCATCTTTAAAATCATTCATCCGCTGATCAAAATTCTTGTCACTCATATATCTCGGTTTGATGGTTAGTGGCTTTAATATTTCTCTTTGGATTAATTCTTTGATTAGTGGTACTTGCTCCAAAGCGTATTTTCCGGCTAAAAGTTCTTCGAGCTCTCCTCCGTTTTGTAAATATTCTCTAAGATGAACCAAGCCGCGCAGATAGATTACATCCTTCAGAAAACCGCCACCTTGAAAAATACGCGAAGTAATATTAAAGGCAGGACCTTTTGAAAAACCATGGTTGATATGCAGTAATGAAAATACTTCTTGAAATTCAGCTTCATCCAATAACGTTTCTCCGGCAACCACACGACCGGCTATGGTTCTTAATCGGTTAGCGGTCAGTCCGCCGATTAAATATTCCGATAAAACTGCCAAACCTTCCTGTAAGGAATCATATCCGGCCAAACCCTGGGAAAGCTGACTTAGCGGTTGTTGACTTCCATTATAAAAAGTTAGCGAATGCGTTCCGACCTCATGCTGAATCAGCGCGGCTGCTTCCTTTTTAGTCATCGTATAATCTGAAGGGAGGTACAATTCGCCTTTAGAAACCATCATGATATTCACATCGGGACGAATATGGATTTTACAATTGTAATCCGAGGATTGTTCTCGAAAATAATCAAATTCTTTTTGTGCTAATTCTGCAAATTGATCTACATCAAATTCTTTTACTTCCACTTGTTGCAGGTCTTCTGGTACGTTTTCCAAAATTAATTTAGCTTCAGCCAATACATTTTTTTCAATTCCTTTGTACAGTCGTAAACTGCGATAGAAAAACTCCTTTGAGCCGCGTTCTTTTAGCATTGTAAGCTCTTGGTCGATTTCGTCTCTTTTCTCCTCATATAAATAAGCAAGTGCCGGATCATCAATCTCATCAATTCGGAGATCAAATAATTTTCTCTTTAGAATATCAGGGTCGATAGGTAATAAACGATAGTGAAAAGGCAGGGTTTTTTCAAAATTACTTTTAAAAAACTTTTCTCGCATCGTTTGTATGTTCACAGGTGCTACGAGCAACAAAAACTGATAACTATTCTCAATTTCAGTCAGTTTTTTATCGATTTTAAAAAGCTCTTCGTGAATATTTCTTTTTCCTAAACTGGCATAGCTTTTTAAAATTGGAAAAGCTTGTACTCTGATAAATTCAAAAACTGATTTATGAATCGCTTTGGCAAACCCATCTCTGAATTTTCGAAAATAAAGCGGGTACATCTCTTCATCCTCGTCTCGAAAAACGGGAGGCACTTCAAGCCCAATTAAGGTTCCTCCAACATTTTTAATTTCCTCAATACTGAAAAACTCTTTATTATCAGATTCCAGTCGATCTTTGGTTTGTTCTATCTTGGCGGTTATTTTATTTGCACCGTGTTTAGGCGACTTTATTTTTTCTAATTTGTTTCGCAAAACATCTAAAGAAACAGGAAGTTTGTGAGAAGGACCGCGAATGATAAACTCAGTACTGTCAACAGATCCAGAATATATTTCTATTAAAATAAAAGTGCCAAACCGCTTACTCATCTTATTGGTAAGTTCTTTTACAATCTTGTAGAAGTAATCAAAATTATCTTTTCCCAAAATCAAATAAGAAGCCCCGGTGCGAACCAATCGTAAAGTGCCCGGATCGTCAGGAGCTTTTCGATAAATCATTAAGAAAGGAACGTCGTGTTCTACGTGTAAAAAACCACCGTGTTTCAGTTTTTTAATAGTTCTTTTTCCAGGTTCTAATTCGCCTATTATTTCTTTATTTTTTGTTTCAGCAGACATAACAATTGTAGGTTTTCATAGAATGTGTAGGAAAAGATAAAAAAGAAGAAAATAGTTACAACGTGTTTTTGAAAAACTTAACGCGCCAAATTAAAAAATACTATGAAATACGCAGTTTATTAAGGATTTAAGTGGATTCACCCGTGTATTTTGCTTAAATTTTAATTTTAAATGCATTCAGGTAGAGAAACACTAATTGGCAGTTTATTTTTAATAGAATAATTAATTTTATCTAGTGTCTCTAATTCTTTTTAAATTGCCCTCGTCCTATAAAAGATAGGTAGTTTATTTATTTTCTGATTTTTCTTCTATGAATAACATTTATTCCAGTATCCCTTTAGCTCAAAATGTGACTGAACTTTGTCGTTCAAAAGGAATTACCGATGTAGTGATCAGTCCGGGTTCGCGTAATGCACCGTTGACGATTTCTTTTACCAATCAAGAGTTTTTTAACACCTATAGTATTGTCGATGAACGCTCGGCGGGTTTCTTTGCTTTGGGAATGGCACAGCGAACGCGGAAACCGGTTGTGCTATGTTGTACTTCTGGCTCAGCTGTGGTCAATTATTATCCCGCCATAGTAGAAGCTTTTTACAGTGATATTCCTCTGATTGTCATCTCGGCTGATCGTCCGGTGGAAAGATTGGAAATTGGCGACGGACAAACAATTCGTCAAAAAAATGTTTTTGAAAATCACATTTTATATTCGGCTAATCTCTATTCTGAAATTGTATTGGAAGAATCACCTACGGATAAAAAATTAATTCAAAAAAAATGGGAAGCGCAACGCCATAATGAACGGGAAATTAATCTGGGATTAAATACCGCTATAGAGCAACAAGGTCCGGTACATATCAATGTTCCTTTTTATGAACCTTTATACCAAACGACAGAAAAGCTTACGGTTACTCCACTGAAAATTGAACCGATTAAAGAAAAGAAAACCATCAGTGCAGAAAGTTTAAAATCTTATGTTGAAATATGGAATAATAGTAAGAAGAAATTGGTTTTGGTCGGAGTGAATGAACCTAATTCTATCGATAAAGAATATTTGGAGTGGCTGGCAAAAGATTCTTCTGTGCTGGTATTTACAGAAACTACTTCGAACTTACATCAGCAGGATTTTATCCTGAGAATTGACAATGTCATAGCTCCGATAGAAATTTCGGAAAATGCTACAGAGCAGTTTAAAGAATTGCAACCCGATATTCTGCTGACTTTCGGGGGAATGGTGGTTTCGAAAAAAATCAAAGCATTTCTAAGAAATTATCAACCCAAACAGCATTGGCATATCGACGCTAAAAAAGCATTGAATACCTACTTTTCTTTAAATAAACATTTTGATGTAGAACCCAATTTATTTTTTGCCGCTTTTAAACCTTTAACCAAGTATATAGTCAGTGATTATCGACAAAAATGGTTGGATTTTAGAGACCGACGCAATCAAAAACATACGGCCTATATGCAAGATATTCCCTTTTCTGATTTGAAAGTTTTTTCGCATATTTTTGATAAAATGAAAACTAAACAGGTTTTGCACGTGGCTAACAGCAGTGTCGTTCGTTATGCCAATCTGTTTAAACTCTCTTCAAATTTGGAAGTATATTGCAATCGAGGAACAAGCGGAATAGACGGAAGTGTGTCCACCGCCGTAGGTGCTTCCATTAAATCAAAGCTTCCCACAACTTTAATAACGGGAGATTTGGCGTTTTTCTATGACAGCAATGGATTGTGGAATGAATATATTCCAAAAAACTTTAAAATTATTGTTTTGAACAATGGAGGAGGAGGGATCTTTCGAATTTTGCCGGGGAAAAAAAACGAAACTTATTTCCATAAATATTTTGAAACCCGACATCAACTCAATGCAAAACCGCTGAGCGAAATGTTCGGGTTTCAATACAACAGTGCGCAAGATGAAAAAGAATTGATCGAAGGTTTGGAAAAGCTTTTCGCTGTAAACCATAAACCTCAACTGCTGGAAGTTTTTACGTCTACAGAGTTAAATGATGAAATATTGCTGGAGTATTTTAGATTTATTAGGGAATAGGTTTGACGAGTGTGCGATTTGCTATGAAGCGATCAGCGAAAACCCGTTAAATCCGTGTCATCCGCGTTCTATACGTTTGTTTGTGAAGGATTGATATGTTTAGTTATTGAGGCTTGCAATGCTTACTGGATTAATTGTTTAGGAAGAAGACGTTGCAAAAGATGAAATTCACGTTCAATTTCAAATCTTATTACCCAACTCCACAATTCCTTCTATTTCGTCCAGTATATTTCTTCTACATCTTCATTTTTTTCAATATCGGAAAGTATGGGGCCGATTTCTTTGATATTGAATTCATCGAAATTAATTTCAATAAGATATCCGGTTTCACTTTTATTAAACGAAAATTGATCGATGTCTTTTTCGGCTTTGTCCATTAATTTATCAATGATTTGATGGGGATTGGCTTCGGGTACTACAGCAATTCTAACCAAGTGTTCTTTGTATTTTCGTGTCAATCGCCGTTCAATACGTTGCAGGATCAACAGAATAAAAAAAGCAATTACAGTAGTAAAAGCAGCTGCCAAATACATTCCTGCACCGGTAGCTAAACCTATTCCTGCCACTGTCCACAATCCTGAGGCAGTGGTAAGTCCACGAACGAGTCCTGGTTTTTGAAAAATGATTATTCCCGCCCCTAAAAATCCAATCCCACTGACCACTTGTGCAGCTACTCGGGAAGGATCTAAGGTAATATGATCTCCAATAACATCATTAAATCCATAACTTGAAACAATGATTGTTAAAGCAGACCCCAAGCACACCATCATATGCGTTCGCATCCCGGCCGACCAATTTTTCCGCTCTCTTTCCAACCCAATTATCGCTCCGAAAACTGAGGCCAAAGCCAATCTCATTAAAACTGTTTCCCACTCAATCATAACTGCGAATTTAGGCTATTAATTTACAATATTTTTCCAATCTATTTTAAAATTTCTAAATTGTGAATTTTACACCAATTAAAAATTAGATTTTTATGCTACGAAATTAATTGATTTTGGAAAAAGACTATGAATCAACAATAATAGATCGCCCTAAAAACAGCAACGTTTTATATTAAACAAGTGTTCGTTAATACTATCTTTGCACTATATTCTAAATTACCTTCAAATTGAAACTGTCGAGTATCAAATCTTATTTAGATCCCAAAAACCTGATGGATTCCTTTAGTATTAGAGATTTCTCTAAAGCGATTTCCATGGTGATTGCAATGTTGGTTCCTATAATTATTGGAATTCAGGTTGATCAGCTTACGATGGCAATTCAAATTACATTGGGTGTTATATTAGCTTCTTTTAGTGACACTTCAGGGAGTTTGCGTTTAAAGGTTAACGGAATGCTTTTAGGAACATTACTTGTTTTGGTGGTCACTTTTATAATGTTTCATATTCGCACAGATACCCCAATTTGGCTGTTTCTGACTTTACTGGGGATTCTGATTTTTACAATCTCCTATTTTTCTGTATATGGGTTTAGGGCTTCATTGATCAGTTTTTCAGGATT
>DATGSA010000312.1:0-13398 GCA_035303085.1 Flavobacteriaceae bacterium | reverse complement strand
CGGATACATCCGCCGTCCGATGGAAGACATTGTAGATGATTTAGCTTTCACCCAAAATGTTTACACCGATGTAGAAACCGTTGAACAAGTTCTTAAAACAGTACAGAGTCTTGATCCTGCGGGGGTGGCTGCACGAAGTTTACAGGAATGTTTATTAATTCAGCTCAGGCGTAAGAAGCAAAATAAAAACATTGAATTAGCTATTGCAATTTTGGAGACTTCTTTTGATGCTTTTGCCAAAAAACATTATGATAAGCTGCTTTCCAAACACGATATTACCGAAGATGAATTAAGAGCGGTTATTGAGCAAATCAGCTCGTTAAACCCCAAACCGGGAGGTTCGCATTCGCAAAACATTCACAATGTTGAACAGGTAATTCCCGATTTCACAATTCGCATTAAAAATGGAGAGTTAGAGTTGACTTTAAATGGTAGAAATGCTCCGCATCTACATGTATCCTCACATTATAAAAACATGCTGCAAGGTTACAAAGAATCGAAGAAAAGGAGCAAACAGCAAAAAAGTGCGGTGATGTTTATCAAGCAAAAGCTCGATGCCGCAAAATGGTTTATTGAAGCCGTTCAACAACGTCGTCAAACACTTTTGGCAACGATGGGAACGATTATGGAATATCAAAAAGAATATTTTCTAAGTGGTGATGATCGCGATTTAAGACCGATGATTCTAAAAGATATTGCAGAGATAATAGATATGGATATTTCAACGGTTTCTCGTGTGGCCAACAGCAAATATGTCGATACTCCTTACGGGACTTTTCTGATTAAAGATTTCTTTTCTGAAGCTATGTTGAACGTTGAAGGGGAAGAGGTTTCGACCAGAGAGATAAAGAAAATACTTGAAATGACGGTAGACAAGGAAGATAAAACCAAGCCATTGACAGATGAAAAGCTTGCCGGGGTATTAAAAGAAAAAGGTTATCCAATTGCTCGAAGAACAGTGGCCAAGTATCGAGATCAACTTTCTATTCCTGTAGCCCGTCTTCGAAAAACCATTTAAATGAGGATTTCATCAAAACTCGGATTCTATATTTTTCATCCTATTGGCGTGCCTTTCTTGGCAGCACTTTTTTACTTTTTAGTTGGGGTTCGCCATATTCCTTCTAATTTTATTCAGGCTAAATTATTGGCGGTTTCAATTCTGACAATTGGCATTCCGGTGGTATTTGTTTCCTCTTTAATCCAACTCAAAATAGCCGATTCTGTCCAGTTAACCAATATACAACCTAAAAGATTTTTCCTGCTCTGCTTGTCTATCCTTCTCATTACCTTAAACAGATTTGTAATCCACGATGATTTACCGGAATTGTTATATTTCTATACTGGTTATCTCATTACCATTTGTGTTTATTTGTTTTTAAGTCTCTTCAACATCAATCTCAGTTTGCATACCGGAGCCATATCCGCTTTAATTGGCTTTATCGTCGGGATAAGTTTACTTTATAAAATCAACTTGGTTCATCTCATTGGAGTAGCTTTTCTCATCGTCGGCTGGATAGCTTCCACTCGCCTGTTCTCCGAAGTTCATAGTTTAGCAGAAGTGATTTGGGGGTTTATCTTAGGTTTAGCACCTCAAGTTTATTTTTTAAACCTTGCTTTGCAGCATTACAGGATGTAAAACTCCAAACCTACTTTAAATGTAGTCAACTCGACTGGTTGTCCCTCTAAAGTAGATACATTTTTGAAGAAAGAATTTAAGCTGTAATATACTGTAAAATTAAAAGTATTATATCCAAAGGTAAAACTCAAACCGTATCTAAACCGTTGAAGCCCATCAACTTTGGTTTGGTATATATTTTTACCGGGCTGCTCAAATTTAGAATTGAAATAATAGATATACCCCAATCTCAAGCCGGTATATATTCTCCAAAATTTATAAGAATCGGCCGTGGAAGTTCTCCATCTGACTTGCAAGGGCATTTCAATCAAATAGGTTGAAAATCTATTTACGTTATAGTCAAATTTATTTCTATTAAGCACCTGAAAAATTGAATTTCCTGCTCGGTCTTTTCCAATCATAAGGTTTGTTCGGTAGGAATTAAAAGACCACCCTAATCCGACTCCCAATCCAAAATTTCTTCTTTTATTAAGTGGAATATCTCGAATATATCCCACGTGAAATCCACCTGAAAAGCCTGATTGGCTAATTCCTTTACTCATTTTATCCATCAGGTTAAAGGTCAATCCGATATAAAATTGGTCTTCCAGATATTTTTGATCTAAACCTGTGTGTTGCACTACAATAGAATCTGAGGTCTGTCTAAACTTAACCAGACTATCGTTTTGCGCATATAGAAAAGTAAAAAGCAACTTTCCCAAAATCACTATTAAAAGGGCGAGTTGCTTCTTCATTTTAAGGATTTAAGCGATATGAAAACCCTACGATAGTTTTTTATATTAAGCGGTAAAAACCTTGGATTAAAGTCCGCTTTCGGCGGTAGGATCACCTTGACGTGTCGTGTAATTTATACGATAAGCTTCTACTTTACGCAGTTCGTCCGTGATGTCTGAAACCAAACTCATATTGGTCTCTTCATCAATTTTTAATCCTGTTATCAGTTTGCTTCTTATCCCGGGATTCTTGGATTCTCTTTCTGCCAATATAAAAGACTGAATATCTTCAACACGAGCAAATTTATCATTGAGTTGAATACGTCCTGACGTTCCAAACTGCTGTTGATAATTCGGACTGGGAGGGCCAGCGTAAATATACATCACCAAGTTCTTGTTTTCCAGTTTTTCAACTTGATCAGCTTTTGGCAAATCTTGTTTTACCATGACATTAGTTTCCCGCATGGTTGTTGCCACCATAAAGAAAAACAATAACATAAAAACGATATCTGGCAGTGAAGCCGTAGATATCGGTGGTAATTCTCCACCTTTTTTCTTACTGAATTTTGCCATTAGAAAAACTTTAATTTACTTGTTCAGGTTTAGTTTCCATAATGTTTAATGGATAAAACTCTCTTATTCTTGTTATTTTCTGGGCGATTTCATCTTTTTCAATATCATTTGCTGCTTTGTCCATATCTTCTTGCAATTTAGAAAAAGGAACCCCAAATTCGCTAAGAGAGACCCTATCTCTCAATTGATTGAACGCTCCCATCAATTCATTCTGCACCGCAATAAAATCTCCATATTTAGTTTGTCGTGCATACTCTAAAGAAATCACTGCTTTTTGGGGGTTTTCAGAAGATTTAGGATCCTCTGCACCTTGACAGTACGGGCATGCAGCAGAACCTGTTCCACCGCCATTATCTATAAAATTGAGCGCTGCTTCTCTCAGATCTTTAAGTTCCATTGGTTTATCTTCTACCAATAAATCTCCATTCCTACTGATAACAACCTCAAAGACATTCCGCTCTTTCACCACGACATCTTCAGGTTCTTGCTCATCAATGGGAGGTAATCTTCTGGTGATACCTTTGTCACTTTCAATCGTAGTAGTAACCAGGAAGAATATCAGCAAAAGAAAGGCGATATCAGCCATCGAGCCAGCGTTTATTTCAGGAGCACTTCTTCTGGACATATTATTTTAGTTTCTAAAAGTTAATTTCTTTACCGACGAGATCAGCATTGCCAATATCGCCACTACAGCGAGTATATAAAACATATACAAGCCTGTATCTACCCATTTCGACAATTGTCCTGGGACATAGGTTCCGTTAGGAAGTTCATAAGCAGTTGAATCTCCAGAAATAAAGGCAATCAGAAAAACCACTGCAAAGGCCCCGACAGAAATCAAAATACGTTTAATATTGCCTTCGATTAAGTTTGCAATTACAAAAACCAAAACCGATATTATAGCAATTCCAATTACGATCCACGTTAAAATCAAAAATGGGCTAAGAATATTTTCTTGCAAATCCGGAGAGGCTTTAATAGCTTCATCGCCTTGGGTCAACAGCCACAAATATAGCGCCAAGCCAACCCCTCCTAAGATAAAAGCCACATATTTTAATACTCTATATAATGTCATAGTACGAATTTCTAATATAGTGATAATTTTCCTTGCTTAAAAATCAATATTTATTATTTGTTGATTTCTCTTTTGTTATAATCGAAAATAATATCCATTAAAGTAATGGAAGCATCTTCCATATCATTGACAATCGAATCGATTTTAGCAATAACATAATTATAAAAAACTTGAAGAATAACTGCCACAATCAATCCAAAAACTGTTGTCAATAATGCAATCTTAATACCTCCGGCCACTAAACTCGGTTGCATATCACCGGCGGCTTCAATTCTATCAAAGGCTTCAATCATACCGATTACAGTTCCCATAAATCCAAGCATTGGCGCAAGTGCAATAAATAGGGCTATCCAAGAAACATTTTTTTCCATTTGACCCATTTGTACTCCACCGTAAGACACTACAGCTTTTTCTGCTGCTTCTAAGCCTTCGTCAGTTCTGTCTAAACCTTGATAATAAATCGAAGCTACCGGTCCTCTTGTGTTTCTGCAAACCTCTTTAGCTTCTTCAATTCCACCGGTATTTAATGCATCTTCTACTTTCTGAGCCAGCTTCCTGGTGTTTGTAGTTGACATGTTCAAGAAAATAATACGTTCGATTGCTACTGCCAAGCCAAGAATTAAACATAGCAGAATAATTCCCATAAAGGCGGGACCCCCCTCAATAAAACGTCTTTTTAGTTCTTGCGTAAAGGAGGCAGACCCCTCTGACTCAGAGGCCTCAGCATCCCCTCCTGTTTGCATTCCTTCATCCTGTGCAACAAATGAATTGATTTGCGTCATATCATTTTGCTGTACCGTTAAAGCTTGCGTAGCTGCTTGAACATTAAATCCTCCGATAAACAAAACCATCATGAGGCTCAAAACTGAAAGTACTCTTTTCATTTTTTGTGTCTTTTTAATTAATTTTAGATAGGGTTAAATATATAAAAATATAACTTTAGTTAGCGAAAATCCATCAAATGTTTTAAATACTTATCAGTAATTTCACAAAAAAGATGAATCTCTATGAAGTACTTTCAATTATAACCTCATTCAATCCATCGTAAACTAAAGCTCTACTTTATTATATATAAGCAGAGAGGAAGGGATTCGAACCCTCGATACGTTGCCGTATACGCGCTTTCCAAGCGCGCGCCTTCAACCACTCGGCCACCTCTCTATAACAAGAACTTATATTTGAATGTGCTAATTAATAAAAAATAATCCAATCACTCAAGAAAAAGAGTGATTAAATTTTTATTCCATCTCTCCTCTTAAGGAGGTTTCATATATAGATTTAAATACTTTAGGTCTTAAATCTTGATTTAATAAATACATCATTTTAGTAACAGCGGCTTCAGTGGTCATATCATTTCCGGAAATGATTCCAATTTCTTTTAATCGTGTGCTGGTTTCATATTTCCCCATAGAGATCCCGCCTGCGCTACATTGCGTAACATTGACAATATAGACTTCTCGGTTGATGCACTGTTTTAACAATTCGATAAACCAATCTTCACTGCTCGCATTTCCGGTTCCGTATGTTTCCAAAATCACTCCTTTTAATCCTTTAATTGACAAAACTTGCTCGATTATTTTTTTATTTATTCCCGGAAAGAGTTTCAAAATTAAAATATCATCATTTAATTCTTTGTGAACGATTAGTTGTTTTCTGTAATTTGGTTTTTTCAGCAGTGGATAATTTACTTTTAAATGTATTCCCGAAACCGCTAAAGGTGGATAATTAGGTGAATCAAAAGCTTTAAAATGTTCAGAATTCACCTTGGAACTACGATTTCCTCGATATAATTTATATTCAAAATACAATCCTACTTCCGTGATCACCATTTTTCCGTTACGTTTTAAACCAGCCAACTGAATTGCGGTAATAAGATTTTCTTTGGCATCGGTTCGCAAATCACCAATCGGCAGTTGAGATCCGGTGAATATTATTGGTTTGGTTAAATTTTCCAACATAAAACTCAAAGCAGAAGCCGAATAAGCCATGGTATCACTTCCGTGTAGAATCACAAATCCGTCATATTTATTATAATTATCTTCAATAACCCCTGCCATCACAGCAAAGTATTTTGGATTCATGTTGGAAGAATCCATAGGTTTTTCAAAACTATAGGTGTCAATATTATGTTCAAGAAGTTTTAATTCGGAAACGTTATTCAGCAAATCATCAAAATTAAAAGCTTTAAGTGCTCCGGTTTCAGAATCTTTTATCATTCCGATTGTTCCGCCGGTATAAATAAGTAGAATATTGGATTTTTCAGTCATAACTATGTTTTAGATTTAAATATGATAATCGGGATGTTTAAGAACGACCTTTCCACCAAGTTATATATTAAACACAGCTTTTGCATTTGCCGTAGTTCTTTCAGCAATTTCGTCCAATCCGAGCTCATATATTGAGGCGAGTTTTTCTGCCACTTTAATTAGATAACTACTTTCGTTTCGTTTACCTCTATAAGGTGAAGGAGCTAAATAAGGAGCATCGGTTTCCAAGACCAAATGATCTAAGGATATTTTATGCATGAATTTGTCAATTTTTCCATTTTTAAAAGTCAAAATTCCACCTATTCCGAGTTTCATTCCAAAACCTATCGCTCTTTTAGCTTCTTGATAAGTTCCGGTAAAACAGTGAAATATCCCGGACATCCCTTCATATTGTTCTTGTTCTAGCACTTCAAAAACTTCGTCGAATGCATCTCTGCAATGAATAACAAATGGAAGTTGATGTTCTTTTGCCAACTGAATTTGTCGTTTAAAAACTTCTTTTTGAGTTTCCAAAGATTCCGGATACCAATTTAGATCTATTCCTATCTCTCCAACGGCATAAAACTTTTTTCTCTTGAGTTCGGCTTTCACCAACTCCAATTCCCTTTCATAATCAACTTCGGGCACAGAAACCGGATGTAATCCTGTCATCAAATACATATTATCAGGATAAGCAGCTTGCAATTCATACATCGCTTTAGTCGTTCGAGAATCTATCGCCGGCAAAAAGAATTTTTTGATACCGGCATCCATTGCCCGTTGTACCACTTCGTCTCGATCCTCATCAAATTGTTCTACGTATAAATGCGCATGAGTTTCTATAAAGTTCATATATCTTTATTCATTTTAAAACGTTTGCAGTGAGGTTTAAAACCGTCCATCTATTTTAAAGCGGGAATATACTTAAACTCAAAGTGTTTCTAAAGTCATCTGTGAGAAAAGCTTAAGGCAGATTGTAAAGCTAAATTGATATCTTAGTTTATATTTGTTCAAAAAACAAATGTCAAGTTTACGTCAGTTCTTATTAGCCAAAAATTATCACCGGATCAAATTGAAAACCACCGCGACCAATCATTTGGCATTAAAAGCCACTATTAATGGTGTGGAAGGCGACTTTATTTTAGACACAGGAGCTTCGAGTTCATGTGTTGGAAATGAAGAGGCTGAACATTTTAATTTATTTTCTGAAGACAGCGATATTCGAGCTGCCGGTGCCGGTGCTTCCAATATGCTGACAAGAATTTCGACCAAAAACAATTTACAGATTGGAGAATGGAAAAAGAAAAACGTTGACTTGGTGCTCTTCAACCTCAAGCATGTCAATCAGGCTTTAGAAAATCACGACGCCGATCCGGTTCACGGAATTATCGGCGCCGATATTCTTGAAAAAGGGAAATCAATTATAGATTATCAACGCAAGTGTTTATATTTAAAATAAATCGAATTATTGATTTATAGAAAATTCCTTTTCTCTTCTACCCTATTAAAATTATTTATTGAGATAAGTGTTCAGCGCGGAAATTCTCTATCTCCTCTGCTGTGGATATCAATCCATCCCCTAAAACTCTGTAACTATCCTCGGTAATCAATATATCATCCTCGATACGAACTCCTCCAAAATCACGGAATTCATTCACTTTATCATAGTTGATAAAATCTTTTAATCTATTTTCAGCTTGCCACATATCGATTAATTGCGGAATAAAGTAAATTCCCGGTTCTACGGTGATTACAAAATCTTTTTCCAAGGGTTTACCCAATCTCAAAGATTTCCAGCCAAAAGTTTTAGTATCCTTTGGGTTTTCCGGCGTGTATCCCACATATTCTTCGCCTAAATCTTCCATGTCATGAACATCCAATCCCATCTGGTGTCCCAATCCTGTTTGGAAAAACAAGGTGTGGGCATTGTGCTTAACCGCTTCTTCAGCCGCACCTTTCATCAGCCCCATATCGATTAATCCTTGGGCGGTAATCAGGGCAGCTTTGCGATGAACTTCTTTAAATTCCACCCCGGGTTTCAACATGGACTGCGTCTCTTTAAAAGCTTGATGTACAATGCTATAAATTGATTTCTGACGCATGGTAAAGGTTTTATCAACCGGAAAGGTTCGGGTTAAATCACTTGCATATCTCATCGGATTCTCCACACCGGAATCATTTAAAACCATATCTCCGGATTTCAATTCGTTTCCGTAATAATGATTGTGCAATATTTGCCCATCAACGGTAACAATCGGTTGATAAGAAAAGCGAGATTCTTGATCAGCAGCAAGTTTTTGAATCATACTCACCAACTCATACTCTTTCATACCAATTTTGGCATTTGCCATGGCCAAAAGATGCATTTTATTGGCAATGTTGACAGCGTTTTCGATTTGCACCACTTCTTGCTCTTCCTTGCGTTCGCGTTGTGACACAACAGCTTTAATCAATTCAACAGAAGGTTGCAAGTTTTCAATCTTTGTGTCTAAAAGCTCTGACAATAAAATTTTATTGACCGATTGATAAGGGGGTAAAAAATGAATTTTCCGACCTTCGTTATTTGCTTTTTCAACATAACTCTGAAGTTGTGAGAATGGTTTTGTAGAAGACACACCGGATTTTTCAGCTTTAGCTTTTATCGTCTCTTGAATTCCCATCCAAACGATTTCATCAACGCTCAATTCGTCTCCAAAAACAATGGTTTTATTTTTATCGATATCAATAACCGCGGCCAGTTTGGGCAACTTGATTCCGAAGTAGTAAATAAATGAACTGTCCTGTCGAAATGGATATGGATTATCTGCGAAATTTATTGGATTCTCAATATTACCCAGCAGAAGAATCAACCCCTGTGAAACATTTTTTTGTAATGTCGATCTTCTATTTTGGTAAGTTTTGGCTGAAAACATAGGATGAAATTTTATTTTAATTTTTACAAATTAAAGAAATTATCTGTCATAGTTTGTCTATTAATTCAAAAATTATTGAGAATATAAAAACGGGAATAAATCTATCGTTTCAAATCCTGTTGCTTTTCAAAAAGCAACACTGTATTCTTATTAAGAAAACACCTATTGTACCTAATCTTTAGTCCAAATAAAAAAAGGTTGTCTATAATCAGACAACCTTTTTTTTAAAATTAATAAGTTATTAGCTTATAGTTCTAAAGCCGATTTGATATCTCCATCCATAAGTAATTCCTCCGGATTTTCTAACGCTTTTTTCACTTCCACCAAGAAACTCACGGATTCTTTTCCATCAATTATTCGGTGGTCATAGGAAAGTGCTACATACATAATCGGTCTGATTTCCACTTTTCCATCAATAGCCACCGGTCTTTCTACGATATTATGCATTCCTAAAATTGCACTTTGTGGCGGATTGATAATTGGAGTGGACAACATTGATCCGAAAACACCTCCATTAGTAATGGTAAAGTTTCCTCCGGTCATTTCGTCTATGCTGAGTTTCCCATCTCGCGCTTTAGTTGCCAATCTCTTTACTTCTGATTCTACTCCACGGAAACCTAAATTTTCGGTATTTCTAATAACCGGCACCATTAGTCCCCGAGGTCCTGAGACCGCAATACTGATATCTACAAAATCGAAAGTTATCATTTCTCTTCCATCAATCATCGCACCGACTGAAGGATAGATATCTAATGCACGGACACAGGCCAAGCTGAAAAAAGACATAAATCCAAGGTTCACTCCGTGTTTGGTTTTGAAGTCTTCTTTATATTTATTTCTCAAATTGAAAATAGCCGACATATCCACTTCGTTGAAAGTAGTCAACATCGCAGCAGTATTTTGTGATTCTACCAAACGTTCAGCAGTTTTACGCCGCATCATAGACATACGTTCGCGTTTTTCACCGCGTTTTCCAGGGCCCGGTGTTCCCATAGATGGTTTTGCTTTTACTGCATCTTCCTTGGTGATTCGTCCGGCCTTGCCTGTTCCGGAAACAGCTGATGGTTTTATACCTTTTTCATCTAATTCCTTTTTGGCAGCCGGAGAAGGTGTTCCTGAAGCATAGGTTTTCTCTTCCTTCTCCTCTTTTTTTGGTTCAGGTTCCTTTCCTTCTTTCTTTTCTTCAGATTCTTCTTTCTTTTCTTCAGATTTCTCTTCTTTATCGCTATCATCAGCAGGTTTTTCAGCATCGGTATCTATCAAACAAACCACAGCGCCTACAGCCACCTCATCTCCTTCTTCCGCTTTAAGTGTAATAATACCACTGGCTTCAGCAGGAAGTTCTAGGGTGGCTTTATCACTGTCAACTTCGGCAATTGCTTGATCTTTTTCGACATAGTCGCCGTCTTCAACCAGCCACTCTGCGATTTCTACTTCTGTAATAGACTCTCCCGGTGAAGGGACTTTCATTTCTAAGGCCATAATATATTATTATTTCAATATGGTATTTTAATTATTATTTTTTTGGTGTGTCAAAAACACTTTCTATAACTTTTTCATGTCTGCGTTTAAAACGCTCACTGCTTCCTGATGCCGGAGCTGCATACAATTTTCTACTGCATAACCTAAACTTCTCTATTCCATCAAGTCTAAGCAATAGATGGCTATAAGCTCCCATATTTTTTGGTTCTTCTTGAGCCCAAACTATATCATGAGCGTTTTTATAACGTTTGAGTACTTTTTTAATTTCTTTTTTCGGTAATGGGAAAAGTTGTTCTATTCTAACTAAAGCAACATCATCGCGTTCTTGTTTTTCTTTTTCAGCTAATAAATCATAGTAGAATTTACCGCTACAGAACACAACGCTTTTAACGTTTTTCACTTTAGCTTTAGGATCATCGATCAACATTTGAAAACCACCTTCTGCCAATTCTTCTTTCGTGGATTTGGCTCTTGGGTGACGCAGTAAACTTTTTGGGGTAAACACTATAAGTGGCTTGCGAAAATTGATTTTCACCTGTCGACGCAATATGTGAAAGAAATTAGCCGGAGTTGTACAGTTGGCCACAAACATATTTTCATCGGCACATAGCTGTAAAAATCGTTCCATACGTGCTGAAGAGTGCTCTGCTCCTTGACCTTCATAACCGTGGGGCAATAAGAGCACTAGACCATTGCGCAATTTCCATTTTTCTTCCGCTGCAGATATATATTGATCAATAACAATCTGAGCTCCATTGCTGAAATCTCCAAATTGTGCTTCCCAAATATTTAGCGTATCAGGACTTGCCATTGCATATCCGTATTCAAAACCCATTGCAGCATATTCAGACAAAAGTGAATTGTATATATGAAAGTCACTGCGATTCTCCGCTTTTTTCAGCAAGATAACTTCTTCCTCTCCATCCTCGGTTACCAAAGCGGCATGTCTGTGAGAGAATGTTCCTCTTACCGTGTCCTGTCCTGCGATTCTAATGTCGTGCTCCTCTTCTAATAATGAACCATAGGCTAGTGTTTCCGCCAATCCCCAATCCAGTTCATTTTTTTTGAAATAATTTTTCTTGCGGTTTTTAATTATTCGATGAACGTTACGAATAAAACTTAATCCTTCCGGAAGGGTTGTAATTTTCTCAGCTATCTCATCGAGCTTGTCTATAGGAAATGTAGTATCTACAGAGCTTAGCATATCTTCTGCCGTACCAAAAGAATAATTCTCCCAAACGTCTTCCATAATGGGAGTAATTTTAGCTGATTTTATTTTTTGAGAACTTTCGAGCTCTTTTTCAAGTTTATCCTTATATTTTTTCTCAATCTTCTCCAAATAATTCTCATCTATCACTCCTTCTTCCTCCAGTATTTTTGCATATCTATCCCTTGAATTTTCGTGCTTGGAGATCGACTCATATAATTTGGGTTGTGTAAATCTCGGCTCATCCCCTTCATTATGCCCATATTTTCTATATCCCAACAAATCGATATAAACATCGTGTTTGAAGTGCATTCGGAATCTAAGGGCGAAAAGCATGGCATGAACCACCGCTTCTGCGTCATCAGCATTGACATGCATAATAGGTGAATCTGTTAGCTTTCCTACGTCAGTACAATAAGTTGAAGATCGACCATCGGTATAATTAGTGGTGAAACCAAGTTGGTTATTGATTACAATATGAATTGTTCCGTGGGTGGTGTATCCATCCAAATGAGACATTTGTACAGTTTCATAAACCACACCTTGTCCGGCAATAGCAGCATCACCGTGAACAATAATTGGCAACACACTTTGAGGGTCCTCTCGATGATAATCATCCTGTTTAGCACGAGACATTCCTTCAACTAACGGTCCAACTGCTTCTAAGTGAGAAGGATTAGGTGCTAAATTCAGATTAATCTTCCGACCACTTTTGGTTTTTCGAGAAGAAGTCCAACCTAAATGGTAGGTTACATCTCCTTCAAGAATTTGATCCTCATAATCTTTTCCTTCAAACTCCAAAAAAATCTCTTTTGGACTTTTACCAAAAATATGTGTCAAAGTATTTAATCTGCCTCGATGGGCCATCCCCATAATAAACTCATTCACTCCTTTTTCGGCAGCGGTTTCCACCAAAAAGTCCAATCCGGGAATTAGCGTTTCGTTCCCCTCGATAGAAAAACGTTTCTTTCCTACATAGTTAGTATTTAAGAAACTCTCGAAAGAAATAGCTTCATTGAGTTTCCCTAAGATTGCCTTTTTTTCCTCATCAGAAAAATCGGGTTGGTTTTCATTTTTACTCAGAAAGACCTGAATCCAATTCACCATTTCAGGCTTTTGGATGTGCGTGTATTCCGTTCCTATAGAAATACAATATATATTGGTTAGGTATTCTATTATTCTACGAAGTGTGATCCTACCCAACCGCAATATTTGTCCCGCTTCAAACTCGGTCTCCAAGTCAGATTCAGACAATCCAAAATTACTTATATCCAAGTTTGGTTTGTAATCTCTTCTCGCCCGCACCGGGTTGGTCTCAGTAAATAAATGTCCACGTGAACGGTAGGCATTAATCAATTGGACTACTTGGAATTCCTTCATGAATTTTTCAGGAATCCCTTCGTCTTCACCAACTACTCCAAAAACTTTCTTTTTTCAAAATCCAACCTTATTATCTTAGTAACCAAAAACTTTCCCTTTTCGAAATCCAACCTTATTACCTTAGTAACCAGAGCTTTTCCCTTTCAAAATCCAACCTTATTACCTTAGTAACCA
>DATGSA010000311.1:0-3055 GCA_035303085.1 Flavobacteriaceae bacterium | reverse complement strand
AGTTTTTGGCGTGGGATAATTTGTTGAGTAAACTCTTCTGGACCATTCAAAATAATATCCGAAGAGAAGAACAGCAATCAGCCTTGGATTTTGTCTCCAAAAAGAAAACTCAACTTATTTTATTTGACTTATTAGATTCCAAAGATTTTAAAGACGAGTTTGGAAAGGTCAGTGACTATTACGATGGAAATGAAAACAAGCGTTGGGGCTTGGCGCAGAAAGTACAAGAAATCTTCACCCGTTATTTAAAATTAAAACCACAACTATTAACGGATTGGGAGGAAGGAAAATTTCAATATAAAAATTCAGATCGACAAGAAGAACAAGAACAGTGGCAACAATATCTTTGGAGAAAATATAGAGCCGAACTCAACGGTCGTCCGGATGATTATACGGTTTATAAAACCTTGAAAAACGGTCTCGATACACATCGTGAGCTCATCTTTCAAGAAATCCCTGCCATTCATATTGTGCGCACTGAGTTTTTCGCGACTGCACAATTGGAATTATTGGAGGAACTCAGCAATTGTATTCCCGTTTATTTTTATCAGCATTTTATTCCGCAGGGTAAAGTGGCTAATCACCCGACAAAACTTTGGAAGGGAAATCAGGATGTGATTGAGAACCAAGCGTTTATTAAAGAAAGTGTTACCAAGAAATCCAGCGAAGATGTTTTCGAGAATTTAAGTGATAATTTAAAAATTGTTGGGCATTATACACCTTACCGCGAAGTAGAGGGTTTACTCAACGAAATCCTATCACAAGCCGATGCGAACAATGGCAAAATGGAGTCGCGAAAATATGTGGTGTATTGTCAGGATTTACAAAAATACACCCCGGCCATTCATCATTTTTTTAACCTGAGAAACTATAGAATTCCTTATAAAACCATTGGCGAATATACCTACGATGAAGACACGCCTTTGCAAGCGTTTTATGAGATTTTAGACTATGATGAATCCTTGATGAAACCGGAGAATTTGATGGGAATCATCGAGAATTCCACCATCGCTCAAAGATTTAATTTTGAAGATTTTGAGGAGATTAGGCGTTGGATAAACGAAGCCAATATTCGCTATAGTTATGCAGGGGATTCAACGCTCGAGACCGATTTAGTCGCTTGGAAAAAAGGATTGGAGCGACTGATTTACGGAAGTATGACCGGTGAAAACGATTGGACGAGAGTTGGTTTGGAAAAAGAAGAATGGCTTATCGATGCAACTGAAAGCAGGGGGTATGATCAGCTTTTCGGCTTAGCTGATTTTGTTGAAAAACTATATGAGTTTAAGTTGAAAACAAACGAAAAAAAGACAATTGAAAACTGGATAAAATGGACCGATGAAGGTTTGGACCTGTTTTTTGGTGACAATACAAAAAACATTTACATCGATAATTTTAAAACTTATTTGGGGGAGTTTCATTTAGAAAAAGAACTCGAAATTAATTTTAAGACTTGGTTTGAAATGCTCAAACCCCGATTAGAAAATATCCCCGAAAGCGCAAAGGGAAGAATGCAAGGTATTATTTTTACCGAATTATCCGGTTCCCAGGCAATTCCAGCAGAAAACATTGCGGTTTTAGGGTTGAATTACGACGCATTTCCCGCTGTTGCTAAAAAATTGGATTTTGATTTATTAAAAGATGAAGAAGAAAACAAAATCACTTCGCCAAAAGAAAAAGATAAAAACCTGTTCCTTAAAATTATCAGTGGTGCAAACGAGAAACTCTATTTAAGTTATCAATCGCGTTCGCCAAAAGACAATGAAGAACAACCGCCAAGCATTTTGATTGAACAACTTATGAATACGCTTGACTGGAATGATAAAAAAATTATTCACCATCCTCTGCATGGATTTAGTAGCCAATATAATCAACAAGACGAATCCGCCGAAGATCAGGATGATCTTCGCTTAAAAAGTTATACCGTCCCAAAATCTGAAGATGAAGAGAACTTCAAAGAGTTACTGCCCGGTAAAGATAGCGAAGGAGACGAAGCGCTTGAGGAGGATATAATTGAAATCGACATCAGAGATTTTATCAGCTTTTTTCAAGACTCGTTTAAATATTATTACAACAAGGTTTTAGGCGTTTATTTTAATGATGATAAAGAACAGTTGCCTGACGGGGAGCCTTTTGACTTGGATTATTTGCAACAATGGATGGTAAAGAATGAAATCATAAATGATATTATAGAAGATAAGAAAACAAATTTAAGCCTTCAACTGAAAAAAACGGGTGTGCTACCTATCGGAAATTTAGGTGATATTAAGTTTGAGGAAATTTTACAGGATGAGAAATTTTCAGAAATAAAAAAATTGGTTGAAGAAAAACTGAATGCTGAAAATAAAAAAGAAGAGCAGGTGAATTTTAAAAGTGATATAGAAATAGAAGGAAAACCGGTCTATTTTCATGGAAAAACTGTTTTGTACGACAATAAATATTACGAGGCTAAAATATCAAAGAGCAGCTTAAAATATAATTGGCGAATAGGGATTTGGTCTTGGGTGTTGTCGAAACATAACAGCGATTTTCAAGGTGGGTTTTTAATTGATGATAAAGAAATTGAAAGGATAGATTTTTCCAACGTAAATGAAAACATAGAAAAATTGGTGAAAGCTTTTATCAGGGGACAAGAAGAATTAAATCCATTTTATCTTTCTTCCAGTCTTAAAGATTGGAAGGATATCAAAAGCCTTAAAAATAAATTGACACCAGATCGATATAATCATATATCGGACTACGTTTTTAATGAAACTCAAAAATATTCTTTTGCTTGGGATAAAATGCTTCAGAATGCACAAATCCTACAATCCCTTTTAAACAAATAATTTATGGCTAATATTTTTAATGTCGATGAAGTTGAATTAGAAGGCAAGAACCTTATTGAAGCCGCTGCCGGAACCGGGAAAACTTATTCCATTGCAGTTATGGCGGTGCGGTTGATTGTGGAAAAGGACATTCCGGTGGACAAGATTTTGATGGTGACTTTTACCGAAAAAGCGGTTGCTGAATTGCAAATTCGTGTGCGTGCTTTTATTCGAACCGCTTTGAAGAT
>DATGSA010000310.1:0-3121 GCA_035303085.1 Flavobacteriaceae bacterium | reverse complement strand
AGTCCAATAGCTGTCAAAAATACGCCAAGGGTAGATAGGATGACTCCTTGCCACAAAATAGGTTTTACACTTTTCCAATTTGTAGAAAAACCTCCGTTAAAAAGAATAAAGTTCAACGCGATTACTCCAATAAACTGGGCAACTTTATAATTTTGAAATTCTATCTGCAAAATCCCATCTGAGCCGGCAAGCATGCCGACAATTAGAAATATAATTAGGGAAGGAACAGATAATCGGGTGGACACTCTTTTAGCTAAAATGCTAATAATTAGCAGTATAGATCCAATTAAAATAACATTCTCAACAGTAAGCGTCATTAAAAAAGAAGAGTTGATTAGCGTAAATTGCGAAAGTACAAAATTAAGTATATACGACTGTAAACTTGAAAGCGTTAATTTGCATCGAAATCTTTATAAGTTTAAGCGATATTTTTAGCGGATCTTACCCTCATATTTATTTTGAAAAATCTTATTTACAGTTTTATATAATCTGTATCTTTGTTGGGAAAAGCCACTATCTATGAAAAAATATTTTCCTCTGCTTATAAGTATTATCATTTTTGGAACAGTTCAAGCTCAAAAAAATGAAGATCATAATGGATTTATGAAATCAGATAAATATATTTCCGGGCTGATTGGTTTTAACTCCATTTCAAAAGCTGATGATTCTAAAATAAAAGAATTTGAAGTCTCACCGCGTTTCGGATATTTTGTTAGTGACTTTGTAGCAATTGGAGGGCGTTTGGGATACGGTTATTATAACAGGAAAAATAGCGCCGGAAACAAGATTGTTGAAAACTCTACCTTTACCATCGAAGCTTTCGGTAGATATTATTTGCTTCCCGGACGTAAATTTTCTGTTTTTGGTGAGTTAGGACTGGGATTTGGCTCGACTAAAAATATAGCAGGTAACTGGACTAACGGAATCAATGTAGGATTTTCACCGGGACTGAGCTATTTTATAAATCAACACTTTGCGGTTGAATTTGCTATCGGAGTTTTATCTTATGACACCGTGAAACCGGAGGGAGGAAATGGTTCTACCGACAGCTTTGAAGTTGGTGTTGATCTGGAAAATATAAACTTGGGCATTATTTATAAATTTTAAATGAGCTGAATCGCTTGTTTTGAAGCTTATGTGGCTAAAATTAATTACATCAACGTTTTCTAATTACTATAAATATTATGAGAATATATACACGAACAGGAGACAAAGGAACCACTGCATTATTTGGCGGAACACGAGTGCCGAAATATCATTTGAGAATAGAAACCTATGGAACCATCGATGAGCTCAACGCCAATATCGGGATGATTCGCAGTCAAGAAATCAGCGAAACACATCAAAAAATACTGATAGAAATTCAAAAAAATCTCTTTGCAATTGGCTCTGAATTAGCAACAGACCCCGACAAAGCTAAGATGAGAAGCGGGGAAGAACGCTTGAAAATTAAGAAGATCCGTGAAGAACAAGTAAAAGATTTGGAACAAGAGATCGACCAAATGAATGAGAAACTACCGCCGTTGCGACATTTTTTATTACCGGGAGGACATCAGACAATTTCCTTTTGTCATATTTCCAGAACGGTTTGTCGACGTGCAGAGCGATTAGCTACAGCACTCTTTGAAGAATCACCTTTTGATGAGAGTTTGCTGAAATACCTAAACAGGTTATCTGATTATCTGTTTGTATTGGCAAGAAAGATCTCACAAGAATTAGAAGTGGAAGAAACTCCTTGGATTTCAGAGTAGTGATAAAAAAGCTGTCGTTGAAATATCTATGACAGCTTTTTGATAGTTTCTTTAGTAGAAAACCCTGTTGAGGTTATTTTATAAACCGCCGAAATCTTCTGCATATTGCTCTAAAGCCTCATTAAATTCACGGATTTCTAATTTGTTTCGGCGGTGTTCTTCATTTTTAAGAAGTGACATCAAGTAGATTAAACTTTCAGTAGGACCGGCTGGTTCGCTTTCGCTTTCAGCAATTACCTCACCGGTTTCCTCATCTATAATATCTTCGTCTTCCGGAATTGGAACGGCAAAGGTTTCAAATTCTTCTACGTGTTCATAAATCAATCGAATAGCTTTAGCAACCACAGGGCGTTTTTCAGCAACAGCGAAAGGGCGCAACTCTTTTAAATCAGTAACTAAAGTATTGGTGATAATCCCATTTTGATCTAAATCGTTTAGAATCTTAGTGATGAGTTTTTGCGCGTTTTTATTTGTCAAAACAAAATATTTTTTATAGTTTATAATTGATTGTGACTGCAAATTTAATTTTAATATAGAATAAAGCGGTTAAAAAAATTCAAAAAAACAGATGTACGATATTACTAAACTTAATGCTTTAATAAAAGTGAGAACTAATTTTTTTTTCAATTAACAGAAAAAAATTGCGTTAAGCGTGTATTCTCCTTATTTTTGCAAAGTTTATGTCGATAACAAAAGATAATTAAGAGGAAAGGATTTATGGCAGAAGTAGTTGCAGAAAAAAAATTATACGATTACCAAGAAAGGGATTTACATAAGATTTTTGAATATCTGAATGAGGCACCGGACAACTTTAATTTACTCTATCAGTTGCCCACAGGTGGAGGGAAAACTGTTGTTTTTTCAGAAATCGTGCGGCGTTATTTAAAGCAGACAGATAAAAAAGTGGTTGTCCTTACTCATCGAATAGAATTGTGTAAACAAACCTCTAAGATGTTGGATGGGTTTGGTGTGCGTAATAAAATAATCGATAGTAAAGTCAAAACCTTGCCAAAAGACAACGATTATCAGTGTTTTGTGGCGATGGTAGAAACATTGAACAATCGATTAAACGATGAAGTTCTTGAAGTTTCTAATGTTGGATTGACTATTATTGATGAAGCGCATTACAATTCCTTTACCAAGCTTTTCGGGTTTTTCAAGGATTCTTTTATTCTCGGAGTAACTGCTACACCGTTGAGTTCTAATATTAAACTCCCGATGAAAGATAATTATCAGGAGTTGATTGTAGGAAACTCAATCTCCTATTTGATAGAACACGGGTTTTTAGCTAAAGCCAATACTTATAGCTATAATGTAAAATTGGGCTCGCTTCAAGTCGGAATCAATGGAGACTATACCGTAAAATCTTC
>DATGSA010000309.1:0-3347 GCA_035303085.1 Flavobacteriaceae bacterium | reverse complement strand
TTTATTGGTCATTACTCCCCGTGAAGTAGAGATAATAGCAATACCTAAACCATTCAATACACGCGGCAAATCTTTATGCCCAACATATTGTCTAAGTCCGGGTTTACTGATACGTTGAAGTTTTTTAATTACGGATTCCTTGGTTTCAATATTATATTTGAGGGCTATTTTAATCGTGT
Source organism: Flavobacteriaceae bacterium (assembly GCA_035303085.1). GTDB lineage: Bacteria > Bacteroidota > Bacteroidia > Flavobacteriales > Flavobacteriaceae > JAJYSO01. The sequence goes on along the minus strand of DATGSA010000309.1, from coordinate 3,168 downwards.
CATAACTACCTTGGTTTTCCAAGAACTTATAACTTAAAATATAGCCTTGATCAAAAAGAATCTTTGTGATTTCTTTTTTCATATTTGAGGCAGGAATCTCAACCACACGATGTCCCGCTAAAAGCGCATTTCTAAGTCGTGTCAAATAATCTGCAACTGGATCTGTTACCATTTCGTCAAATTTTTATCTTGTTTATTAAATTTACCAACTTGCTTTTTTCACTCCGGGAATCAACCCTTCATTGGCCAATTTTCTGAATTTCACTCGTGAAATTCCGAATTGACGCATATATCCTCTTGGACGACCAGTCAATTTACATCGATTGTGAAGACGAACAGGGCTAGAGTTTCTCGGAAGTTTTTGCAAACCTTCGTAATCTCCAGCTTCTTTTAATTCACGTCTTTTCTCTGCATATTTTTTTACAAGCCTTTCGCGTTTACGCTCACGGGCTTTCATTGATTCTTTTGCCATAATTTAATTCTTTTTAAATGGTAAGCCTAATTCTGTCAATAAAGCTTTTCCTTCTCTATCGGTATCTGCATCTGTCACAAAAGTAACATCCATACCGGTAATTCTTTTCACCTTATCGATATCGATTTCCGGAAATATAATCTGTTCTGTTATTCCCATATTATAATTTCCGTGACCGTCAAACCCTTTAGGGCTTAGACCTTGAAAATCTCGAACACGTGGTAACGCGGCCGTAATTAAACGGTCTAAAAACTCATACATCCGTTCTCCTCGTAAAGTAACTTTAGCGCCAATCGGCATTCCTTTACGGAGTTTAAATGCCGCCACATCTTTTTTGGAAATGGTAGGCACCGCTCTTTGTCCGGTAATCAAAGTTAGCTCGTCAATGGCTTGATCGATAAGTTTTCTGTCAGCAATTGCTTCACCGATTCCTTTGCTTATCACAATTTTGGTCAGTTTCGGCACTTCCATCATATTTTCATAGTTGAATTTTTCAACAAGGGCCGACTTAACTCTTTCGTTATAATCTTTCTTTAGTGTAGGTACGTAATTCATAATCTTCCTAAATGACTTCATTAGTTGTTTTGGCAAACCTTACTTTCTTATCACCTTCTATGCGATATCCCACACGGGTAGGTTTTCCATTTTTATCGAGCAAGGCCATATTGGAAATATCAATTGGCGCCTCTTTCTCGATAATTCCACCTTGTGGATTAGTAGCACTTGGTTTTTCGTGAATTTTAATCATATTCATTCCTTCAACCACGGCCTGATTTTTATCGGCCAATACACGAGTAACTTTACCTTCTCGTCCTTTGCTCTCTCCGGCGATTACTCTCACCGTATCTCCTGTTTTTATTTTAAGTTTTGCCATTATCTTTTTCTTAAAGCACTTCTGGTGCCAATGAAACAATTTTCATGAACTTCTCGCTACGTAATTCTCTTGCCACCGGCCCGAAAACTCTTGTTCCTCGCATTTCTCCGGTAGTACTTAACAACACACAAGCGTTGTCATCAAACCTGATATAGGAACCATCAGCTCTACGCACATTCTTTTTGGTTCGAACTACCACGGCAGTAACGACCTCTCCTTTTTTTATTTGGCCACCTGCAGTGGTCTCTGTAGCACTTACGATGATTTTGTCACCAACTGAAGCATAACGTTTTCTCGTTCCCCCCAGCACTCTGATTGTGCGTACTTTTCTGGCTCCGGTATTATCTGCTACTCTTAATTTACTTTCTTGTTGTATCATAATTACTTCGCTCTTTCTATGATTTCAACCAGACGCCAACTTTTAGTTTTACTCAAGGGTCGGGTTTCCATAATTTTCACAGTATCACCTTCATTACAGTCGTTCTCTTCGTCGTGAGCAACATACTTCTTTGTTTTCAAAACGAATTTACCATACATCGGGTGACGGGTTTTTTTAGTCTCGGTCACAACAATAGACTTATTCATCTTATTGCTTACGACAACTCCAATTCGCTCTTTTCTTAAATTTCTATTTTTCATTTCTTTCAACCGAATTAAATTATTTTGTTTGTCGTTTGGTCAATTCTGTATTCAATCGTGCGATCGACTTACGAATCGTTTTCAACTGAGCGGTATTCTCTAAAGGAGACACGGCGTGGGTCATTTTAAGATCCCTTAAAGCGCCGGATTTATTTTCAATCTCCTCGAGTATTTCGCTTTCTGTTAATTTATTAATCTCTGCTTGTTTCATCTCTCTTATTCTTTATAATCTCTTGCTACAACAAATTTCGTTCTCACCGGTAGTTTTTGAGCTGCCAGTCGAAGAGCTTCTTCCGCCACGTCTTGAGTCACTCCAGAAATTTCAAACAACATTCGGCCTGGTTTAACTCGAGCTACCCACAACTCCACATTACCCTTTCCTTTTCCCATACGAACCTCAAGTGGTTTCTTGGTAATTGGTTTATCCGGGAAAATCCTGAGCCAGATGGATCCCTCTCGTTTCATATAACGCGTTGCAGCAACACGTGCGGCCTCAATCTGTCGCGCCGTCACAAATTTCGCATCTAAGGACTTAATTCCAAAGGTACCATTTGCTAATCTATGCCCACGTCCGGCATTCCCTTTCATGCGGCCTTTTTGTTGTTTTCTATATTTTGTTCGTCTTGGCTGTAACATTTTCTAATAACTTTTAAAGAATTCTTATCAAGCTCTATCTTCCTCTCTTTTTTCTTCTCGGTCCGCGTTTTCCACCTCTTTGGCCTCCTTTTTTAGACAATCCAACTAACGGTGAAAGTTCTCGCTTCCCATACACTTCTCCTTTCATAATCCACACCTTCACTCCGAGTCGTCCGTAAGAAGTATGGGCTTCTACCATAGCATAATCAATATCGGCACGGAAAGTTGACAACGGTATTCTTCCTTCGCTAAAGGACTCAGATCTCGCCATTTCTGCACCGTTCAATCTTCCAGAAATCTGCACTTTAATGCCTTCAGCATTTAATCTCATCGCTGCCGAAATCGCCATTTTCGCGGCTCTTCTATACGAAATTCTATTTTCAATTTGTCGAGCTACACTGGCTGCTACTAAATGAGCATCCATCTCCGGGCGTTTTATTTCAAAGATATTAATCTGCACCTCCTTGTCGGTCAATTGTTTCAACTCTTCTCTGAGTCTATCTACTTCTTGACCTCCTTTCCCAATAATTATACCAGGTCTTGCAGT
>DATGSA010000308.1:0-8063 GCA_035303085.1 Flavobacteriaceae bacterium | reverse complement strand
TCCGGGGTCATAAGTTATCGCATACCACGCATTCCCAAAAGGTTGCATTGGAATAGGCGCTTTTACAGAAATCACCAAATATTTTTTATCGAGCTCAGGCGCAAATGAAAATAAGTCGTTTTCATTACTTCCATACCCGTGCAACATTATAATTGCCGGTGCTTTTTCTTTTGTCAGAGATGAAGGTCTTAAAACGTGTTCAAGACTGAGATCTTTTGTTGTCATTATGCTATTTTTTTAAACCATTTTTGAAATAAATTTCCGAAGAAAGGCAAATAGGTAATTTTACCTTGAACGGCACCTGCCAAACCAAACCCCCACAATACCATTACAAATAAGTGAAATGGAGCGGTGACCAACCAAGAATTAAACCCGGATACCAATACTCCGAAAAGAATAAATACTATGTCTAAACCCAAGGCTTGGCGGATATGAAAAGAGGCAAATTTGTTCTTTTTTTCTGAATTTATACTCCAAGCAATCAAAGTGCCAATGATCAGTATATAAGCCAAAATTGCTAGGCTTTTTCCCTCCTCAATCGTATCTTTTTTATCAGTCATTAACTTTTACTATTATTTGATTGTTTGCAAAAACACCCAAAGCTTTCCCCTTCAGTTTAGCTTTTAAAAACATACTGTTTTTTGATTGAGAAAAAATATCTTTTTCACTAAATTCATATTCAAGATCAGGAATAAAAAAACTGAGTTCTGCTTTATTTCCTTTTTTAAGGGCGAAGGATTCCAGTCCAAATCTCGCTCGACCGGCAGTCAATAATTCCACTGCTTTTTCTACACCAAATAATTTGTTCAGCGCGCCAAACGCACTTTCCAGTCCGATACTTCCAAATTCCGCATGTTCAAATTCCAGCTTTTTAAGTTCTATATTCACCGGTCGGTGATCGGTAGTAACCATATCGATTACGCCTGACTCCACTCCTGCTATTAATGCTTTTCTATCTTCTTCGGTTCTCAACGGTGGAAGCACTTTAAAGTCGGCGTCAAATTCCTGCAATTTTTCATCGGTAAAGAAAAGATTGGAAATGGCTACACTACAAGTCACATCCAGTCCTTTTTCTTTGGCTCTGGCAATCAGCTCCACACTTCCCGCAGTAGAAATTGTTGGAATATGTAGTTTCCCTCCGGTGTATTTCAAGATTTCCAAGTCGCGATTTACCTGCAATTCTTCTGCCATCGCCGGCATTCCTTTCAAACCTAATTGCGTACTCACTTCGCCTTCGTTGACCATCGCATTTTTGGTCAGCGCATTTTCATTGGGATAAGCTTGAATCAACGCATCAAAACTTCTGCTGTATTGCAAAGCGATTTTTAATAAATTAGGGTCTTTTATCGGTTTTTTATAGTCTCCGAAAGCCACAGCTCCCGCTTGTTTCATATCAAACATTTCTGCCAAGTCTTCTCCTTTACTTCCTTGTGTCAATGCTCCAATAGGTTGGAGACGTGTCGCTGCTGTAGTGGTTTTATTAATCAAAAACTTAACCGCACTTTGGTTATCTATCACCGGCAGGGTATCAGGATTTAAAGCAAGTCCTGTAAACCCGGATTGGGCCGCAACTCGCAAACCATTTTCCAACGTTTCGCGTTCTTCATAGCCGGGCTCTCCAAAACAGATACTACTGTCGAACCATCCTCGAGAAACGTGTAAGTTTTCTATATTGATTTCTCGGTCAACTTTTTGATTTATCGCAGAGGCAATTTCAGCAATTTTGCTATTGTCAATAAGGATATCACGGGTTTTTTGGTGAAAGGAACTCCGGGAATCAATTATTTTAGTCGACTTGATTAAAACCTTCATAATTGGGTTCTATTTTAAGAATTTTAAAAGACATACTTCTATCAAAAGAAATATCACCGCAAAAATAACAAACCATTTCCAAAGATGGTCCACTTCATTTTTATTTATCTCTGCCGTAAAGAATTCTCTGATATCATAATTTAAATCTACCTCCGGATATATGGACAAATCACTGAAAACTAGTTGATTTTCAGCTCGGTCATAATTAAAACTCAAATGGCCTTTCTTTTCCTCATTTTTAAGGAGGTGATAAGTTCCCGCTTTTTCAGGTAAATCGAACAACGTGATTTCCACTTTATTGTGATACCGTCTTTGTTGTGGAATAAAACTTTCTTCCTCATTCGCCAATTCCAAAACCTCATCTTTATCTAATTCGGTAGGAATCATCACCGTATTGCTTTTTCCCAAAGTATAAGACAATTGAGGCAATTGCAAACTCTGCTTAGCCATATTGTAAAAAGTAGGCACAATCAATGGAGATTGTTTGAAATTGGAATTAGCTGAATTTAAAGGAGCAGAAAATATATAAATATGATTTTGACCCGTCAGAAAGTCGCGACCGTTATTAAAGCTCAATATTGCATTTCCACCTGTTGGACGATAATTGAAGCTTCCTTTTACTTTAGGATATTGAAAGTTCTCCACTTCACCATCAAACACATCCGCGTATAACGGATGAGAAAAATTGATGCTCGTAATCTTCAATTCATTATTCTGAAATTTTGAAAAACTTCCTTTTTGTAAATGAAGCAACAAATTATTATAAGCCTTCAGATCGCTTTTATCCGACGGAATAATAGTGATAGAGCCGCCATTTTCTATATGTTCTTCCAGAATGTTTTCCAGTCCATTGGGAATGGTTTCCAGTTCATTGAGCAAAATCAAATTGGCATTGTCGAATTTATTATAATCCAACTCATTCAAAGTCATGGTAGTAAAGGAAAATTCAGGTTTCTCGTATATTTTGCTGAGAAACTGCGTATCTACAGTATTTGAATTAAGCGCTACAACATTGATCTTTTCAGGTTTTTGCACACTAAAAAAAGCGGTGTTATCAAACTTTAAGCTGTTGTCTTCTATTTCTACATAACCTGCCAAATTATTAGCTCCTTCCGGGAGGGAAAAGCTTGCCACAGCAGTGGTATCTTCATCAAAACCCGCACTGCTTTTTGCTATTAATTCCCCATTTTCTCCGTATAAACTCACCGGAAGGGTTTCAGAATTTTGTCGACTCGCTCCTAATATCACTTCCAATTCGGAAGCAGAGGTTTCAACAGTTGGAATATATACACTATCCACACTAAAATTAAGTTGATCTACCCCTTTGAGTTGAATAAAATGCACATTGATATCAGACTCAAATTCGGGATAATCTTGGAGATTTTTTTCTTGAAAATCTGAAATCGCCACAAATTGTTTACTGGTTTCAGTTCTATCAGAAAACAAATTTTTCGCTTTAAGGGCAGTCGTTTTAAAATTTGCTGTTGCCGGCGAATAGTCAATTTCCAAGAGTTCATTTTTTATTTCTGAAAGCGGCTCGTTTCGAAATTCTTGATTATTGGTTAAAATGCTCAGGTTCATATCTTCCGGAACAGTTTGCAGAACTTGTTGCACCGCTTGTTTTAATAACTCTCCTTGCTCTCCTTTTTGTTGCATGCTGAAGGAGTTATCGATATAGATAATGGTTTCTTTTTCCTTTAAAGCTTCTTGACTGTGCGGGATAAAAGGACGTGTAAAAGCTAAGATAATAGCCGCCAAAGCCAATAATCTTGCTAAAAGCGTTAGCAATTTTTTCAATTGCGAACTTCTGCGCGTTTGCAACTGAACCTTTTTCAAGAATTTCACGTTGGTAAAAGCTTCTTTTTTAAACCGACGCAAATGAAAAAGGTGAACAATAATCGGAATAAGCAATAGTAATAAAGCGTAAAGAAATTCCGGATGTTTAAACTGCATATTTTTTTTCTCTGGTGCTCAAATATAGAAAATACACTTGATTATACCAGTAAAAAAATTACAACTAATTTATTTAAGTTCCCAGCAGGAAGTTTTGATAATTGATTTGGTAAGAAAAAGAAAGCAACATGAGAAAACTGTACTCTTTTTTCTTTTAAATCTTTTCTTTCGCAAGAACTTTTGGCTTTTTAATGGTAAAGGTAAAACTGGTATATTTCCCCACTTCTGACTTGATATCAATTTTACCGCCTAATTTTTCAACTATCTTTTTGACGGTTGACAATCCTATTCCGTGTCCTTTCTTGCCGTGTCTATCTTTATCGGTAGCTGTGGAAAAGAGATTAAAAACATTTTTTAATTCTTTATCCGGAATACCCATTCCGTTGTCGGTGATGCCAAAATAATAGTAATTTTCTTTTTCTTTCGCATCAATGTCGATGATTGTTGTTTTCTTGTCGTTATATTTTAAACTATTCCCTAAAAGATTTAAAAAAACCTGCTCCAACCCTGAGCGATTACATATTAAGTCAAAGTTTTCTTCAGGGAAATGGATTTCAACATTTCCATCAATATTGAGCATATCCACAATATTTTCCAAAAATCCTTTTAATCCAAAAGGTTCATCGCTATAATCTTCCGAAGAAATATTGTCAGTTTCGTAATAATCAAGTATATGGGTGATGTATTCACTCATTCCAAGGGAAGACTGTTTCAATTTCTTCAAGTAATTAATCCCTTCCTCTCCTAACTGTTCTCCATATTTACTTCTCAGCAAATCGATAGTCATCACAATACTGGCCAGTGGCATTTTTAAATCGTGAGAAACTGCACCGGCAAAATTTTTAAGCAATTTATTCTGCTCGTTCAACTGATTTTTAGAATCGGTCAGTTTCTTATTTTTGTGCCTTAACTCGAATAAAGCTTCAATCTGATTTTTTAAAGTAAATAAAGCATCTTTCTGAGTTTGATCAAGTTTTTTAGGTTTGTAATCCATCAAGCAGAGCGTGCCTAAAGCATGACCTTCATCATCCTTCAACGCATAACCGGCATAAAATATAATGGGGTCCTCTCCCTGAACTACAAAAGGGTTATTTTCGAAACGAGGATCCAAACGCGCATCTTCAATTTCCATATATCCTTCCGAGCTTTCAATAGTATGGGTACAGAAAGAATGTTTTCTTTCCGTTTCACAAATATCGACACCAACTTTTGATTTTACCCACTGTCTATCTTCGTCTATCAAACTAATCATAGCAATAGGAACCTGACAGATATATGCTGCTAACTCGGTAAGGTTATCATACTGTTTCTCTCCAGGGGAGTCTAATATTCCAAGTTTTTTCAAAGCTGCAAGCCGCATTTTCTCCCGTTCTCTTTTTGTAATTTGTTGATTCTTCATAGTTTACGTAAACTCAAATTTATAACTTAACTTCAACTTTAACAAACATTATCGTCATTAAAATAAATATTTAAAATTTCTCAAAAACACCTAATCCAAAAAGTGCAAAATCATATTTCACCGGATCCTTCGGATCTAATTGTCTCAAGTTTTTATCGAGTTCGGCTACTGCTTTGTCATCATTCTGTTTTCGGGTCAACAATTTCAATTTCCTCGCCACTCTTCCACTGTGCACGTCGAGGGGACAGGATAAAGCTGCCGGCGAAATTCCTTTCCACAATCCAAAATCAACTCCTTGTTGGTCGTTTCTTACCATCCATCGCAAAAACATATTAATTCGTTTTGCAGCAGATTTATTTAAAGGATCGCTGACATGTTTTTCTGTTCGTTTGAGATGATCTATTTCAAAAAACAGGGATTTAAATTTATGTATTGCGAATTGCGTCGAATCTTCCGAAGCATATTTGGTAAAGACGTTTTCTAATCCGCCGTAGTTTTTATAAATATGTCGTAATCCTCTGGTAAAAAATTTAAAATCCTCTCCATTAAAAGTTCGATGCACAAAATCACCCAATTGCGCACGTTCTTTTTCAGAAGTATTCATCACAAAATCAAAAGGCGAATTACCCAGCATTTCCATCATTCGCTTACCATTTTTCAAAATGGTTTTTCGATTTCCCCAAGCAATGGTAGCTACCAGAAAGCCAGCTATTTCGATATCTTCTTTTTTATCGAATAAATGCGGAATTTGAACAGGATCTGTTTCGATAAATTCAGGCTGGTTGAATTCTTCTACCTTGAAGTCAAGAAATTCTCTTTTCTCTACGAGGGTCATTTGGGGTATTGATTTGTAGTTATTTTAAAAACATTTTTTCCAAAAACCAAACCGATCACTTGAAAATCAATTTATTTTTTGTAAATGTTTATATAAAAATTTTCTTCTCTCGTTTCCATAAACGAATAAATTGATCAGATATTATTTTTTAAAATACTTATTTTATTTTTCATTATTTTTAAATTTTTAATCAGAACTGATTTAAAACAAATAGATCTTGAAATTGAATGTTTTTCAAACAAAAATCAAATTATCGAAAAACAATACTGAAAGTCAGTTATTCTTCACTGAGGTAGAATAAGGCGATATTGAACAGTAAATAAAGTAAAATGATAACAGGAAGTGCTATAAATTGAAGGATGAGTATTGCAGTTACAGAAATCAACAAAAACAAATAGCGATGCCAATTTTGTTTAAAGCTCCACGATTCAAATTTAAGTCCAAAAAGTGGTAAGCCCACATTGAGAATCACGGTACTAAACAGGGTCAATCCGAGTAAAAACCATTGATTGAGCAAAACACTTGATACGTGTGGTGTATTTTGATAAATTAAAATAAGCGGCAAACTCATAATCAAAATAGCATTGGCCGGAGTAGGTAATCCGATAAAAGAAGAGGTTTGTCGGGTATCGATATTAAACTTGGCCAAACGATATCCGGATCCCAAAGTAATCAACAAACCCGCTAAAGCGATGGGTGGAAAATCGAGTTTAAAAGTTGGAATTGTTTCCCAGCGATGAATCAGGGGTGCTGCTCCTTCGTTTTGCGATTGTATCAGCAATTGAACCATCACGATTCCCGGAACCAATCCGCTGGTAATCATATCTGCCAAGGAGTCTAATTGTAAGCCCAAACTGCTGGAAACTTGTAGAATTCTGGCAAAAAACCCATCAAAAAAGTCAAAGAAAATACCCAGTGCTACAAATATCGCGGCAAAGACCAAATGGTTTTGAACAGCCAATATTGCTGCGATGCTTCCACTGGCCATATTGCACAGGGTAAAAAAGTTTGGAATAGCTCTTCTAATCATCCATAAAATTTAAGCGTCGGTAAAAATACAAAACTTATTTTGTCAACCTTGATTAATTGATTCAAAAGCAAATAATTCATACTAAGCTAAGAATTATTTCTCAAGCCTTTAAGTCCTGCTTAAAATTGAAAATAAATAAAGGGTTGAGTGCCGGTTCCCGCCATAACGTACACCAACCAAAAAACCAATCCCACGAAACCACCTTTGACCGGCAGGGGCATTTTATAAAAAATCGCCGCCATTTGGTTAATAATTTTCTTAGGTGTAAAATGCCAAATAAATCCGATTAAAATCAACAAAAACACATATTGGTATCCTTGAATGATGATCCACCAATTTTGTGGTTGCCAACGCAAATCGGCGATATTATTAATTACATCCAGAGCGAGAGGAAAGCTTCGGGCTCGGAAAAATATCCAACCAAAACAGACAAAGTGAAAAGTGATCAGCACTGCAAAAACCTGCCATATTTTATTTAACCAAATAGGACTGTTTTCTCTTTTCGGAAAAATGGCAGTAAATAATTTATGAAAGGCCAATGCCAAGCCGTGTAAAGCTCCCCAAACAATAAACCGTAAACTTGCGCCGTGCCACAACCCACCCAAAAGCATGGTTGTCATCAAATTAAAATTGGTGTATAACGCTCTTTGACTTTTCTTGGCAAATAAGATGGTGGCTACAAAAACCAACAAACTTCCTCCGGCGATAAAAAGTGGAATAGTGCTTTTGTTCCACATCGCGATACCCCACCAGATTCCGCCGATAAAAAATATAGCAGTAAAAAAATATCCTCCAAAACTTCCGTTTCTGTTTCCGCCTATTGAGATATACAAAAAATCCTTCAACCAAGTGGATAGCGAAATATGCCATCGTCTCCAAAACTCAGTAATCGAGGTGGCTTGGTAAGGAACATTAAAGTTTATCGGTAATCGGTATCCCAACAGTAAAGCCAAACCTATTGCCATATCTGAATATCCGGAAAAATCACAATAAATTTGAATAGCATAACCATAAGTTGCCATCAGGTTTTCCAT
>DATGSA010000307.1:0-11385 GCA_035303085.1 Flavobacteriaceae bacterium | reverse complement strand
TCCAACAGATTTATCATCTGGCTGAAAATGGGCTGTCCGAAAAAAGTCTTATTTTTGTTCATAGTTGTGTTATTTTGGTTGATAACCCAACTATACAAAAAAAGCCTCAATTTTTGGGGCTTTTTTTATCGGACACCAATGAAATTAAACAATCTTGGTTTTATGACTAAAAACAACTATGAATACACCATAAGCTTTGAAAATCGCAAGTATATAAAGAAGCTGGTGGCATTAAGATCTTGGAATAAGTTTAGCGACTGGTTGGATAAAGAGGAGGAAACGGGAAACAATAGTTCGAAAACAACAAATAATATTTACGATTCTACTGTCGGACAAATTAATCAGGCTAGTGGTAATAGTAGAATCACCAACCCGGAAATTGAAATTCAGAAACCCTCTAAGAGAAACTGGCTCAATATACTCTTTTGGATAATAGGAATTTTGGTAGGGTTGATAACTATTTATGAGTTTATAATAAAGAGCCTAATAAATTAAAGATTATGAGTTGGATCGACAGAAAAGAATTAACCACTGAAGATATTATAAAACACTCTAAACCTAATAAGTTGTATTCTCACGAGTTTGAGAAAGGGCGTTTTTTTCAGGTTATTCATGAAGATGATGTTGGAGCATTAATGAAGCTTGCTCCAAGAACCATGATGAAAATAATCTATTTAAGGGAAAAAGAAGATATCGAAGGCTTTGAAATAACAAAACTAATTAATGGCAAGACAAAGCAAACTGTAAAGCTTAATAAATTCAATTTTCAACAATTGCGTGACTTCTTGAGTTTTATTAACACTATTCAGTTAGAAGGAGTTACTGAAAGAAAATTGAAATTAACAGATGAGAAAGGTCTAAATGAAGAAAGCATAAAGTCAATTAAGACTCTTCTTTCAGAAGAAGGAGGAGCAGAAATTGTTGAAACCTTGATTGATGAGGGAGTAATATCATCAAAGGATATTGTAAATACTTCATTTAGAAAACGAGGATTAAATATTTTTAAAAGACTTTTAGAAGAAAAGACATATTGGAAAAAGTATGCTACTGAAAACTCTATTTCTACTTATAGTGAAGAAAAAGTCTGGCAATATTTTTTTGAGAAAAATCAGTGGATTTTCGGTTATGGATTAGATTATAAATTTCAAGTGATTCGGCAGAAAGAAATGCACCTTTCTGATACGGATGGAGATGGATCAAGTGCTGTAATAACAGATTTCCTTTTGGCAGATAATAATTTCACTTCTTTTGTTGAACTTAAGAAACCTTCTACACCACTATTTGGTAAAAGCCAGAATAGATCTAATGCTTGGTGTTTATCAAATGATTTAATTGATTCAGTTTCTCAAATTTTAGAACAAAAGGCCTCTGGAGAACTTTGGTTGCAAGAAAGAGAAAGATATGCTGATGGTGAGCCAATATCTCAGAAAACATATGATCCTAAAGTTATTTTACTAATTGGAAACTGGGATAAAATTGAAAATTCAGAAAACACCAAAGAGAAAGAAATTAAAAGAAAAACCTTAGAGCTTTTTAGAAAAGACAGTCGTAATGTAGAGATATTAACCTACGATGAGCTTTATGAGAGAGCTCAATTTATTGCGTTAGGTGAAAAAGACATTCCATCAATTAATATTGAAGAAAGTTCTTATGATGATAATATACAAGACTATTTTGGAGATGGAGAAATAATTGATAATGGTGAAGATTTACCTTTTTAATCAGGTCGGTTTTTGCCGAAAGTATTTTGATAATAAGTCGAGAAAATTTAGAAGCCTTCAAAAGTAGTTTGTTGGATCGGGTTTTAAAGGAGGAGTGGTAGGAGTGATAATAACTTTTGAAAATTAAATATATTAAACTAAAAACGTATATTCGTAATATGTTTTATCGCAGAAAAATAATATTAGGATTATTAGAGTTATTAAATAATAATGTAGGAAAAATTCGCCTTCAAAAATTATTGTTTCTATATGCTCAAAGAAAGGAAAAACCTGAATACGAGTTCATTCCATATAAATTTGGTTGCTATTCGTATTCGGCAAAAGCTGATTTGAGAACAATGGTTAAAAAGGGACTTTTGTCAGAAGACGAAAAGTATTATTATAATAAAGAAACTGGGAGCTATTTTGATCAGCTAAAAGTGAAAGATCAAAAGCTTTTAAAACAAACAGTTTCTGATTATAATAAAATGACTACAAATGCTTTAATTAAACATACTTATCTGAACTTTCCTTTTTATGCAATAAATAGTACTATAGCGGAAGATGTTTTGTCGGAAAAGTATTTTCATCGTATAGAAGAGGCGCGCCCAAATGATATCACAACGACTTTGTTCACTATAGGATATGAAGGTATTTCTTTGGAAAATTACTTGCTTAAACTTGTGAAAAATAACATCAAATTATTAGTAGATGTTCGTCGGAATGCACGAAGTATGAAGTTCGGTTTTAGTAAGACTTTATTGCAAAAATACTGTAATAGTTTAGGTATAAGTTATAAACACATTCCTGAGGTTGGGATTGTTTCCAAAAAACGAAGAAACCTTAATAGTCAAGAAGATTATGATGAGCTTTTTGCTGAATATCGTAATACTACTCTGAAAGAAACCAAAGACGCTCAATTAAAGATATTGCAGTTATTGAATGAATATAATCGTATTGCTTTAACTTGTTTTGAGGCAGAACCTTGTCAATGCCATCGAACACATTTAGCTAATTCGCTTTATGAAAGTCCTGAATTCTCTTATCCTTTAATTCATTTATAAAAGATGTCCCGTAAGAAAATTCTTATAACAGTAGTTACTTATCCACTTCCTTCACGAAGTTATGATGAGTTGGTTTGCACAGCGGGGATTTTAGATACAGGAGAATGGATTCGGATTTATCCGGTTCCATTAAGCTTTTTATGGGGGCAACGGAAATCGGGAAAATGGAAGTCTTACAAGTACACTTGGTTAGAGTTAGATCTAAATAAAAGGGCTGATGATTTTAGACCGGAAAGTTACTCTCCAAATAATTATGACTTTAAAGATTTAAAAATATTAGACAGTGTTGATACTAAGCATAATTGGGCTGAACGAAAAAGGCTCTGTATTCAGAATGTTTATAATGATTTAACGAAATTGATAGAAGACTCTAAAGCTCCTAAAAACATATCATTAGCTACATTCAAGCCTCAAACCATTGATTCTTTTGAAATCGAGGAAACAGAACGGGAATGGAGAAATGAATGGAAAGAATTACGAAAGCAAGGTGACTTATTTGCACAAGACAAACCCCCGGAAATTACAATCAAGAAATTGCCTTATAAGTTTTACTACAAATTCACTGATAAAAAAGGTCGAGAGAGTAGATTGATGATAGAAGATTGGGAGATTGGCCAGTTGTATTGGAACTGTCTAAAAGGTGCCGATGGAAATGAAGAAGAGGCTTTAAAAAAGGTTCGTGCACAATATGAAGAGAATTTTATAAAGAATAAAGATATTTATTTATTCTTGGGCACAACAAAACAGTGGCATCGAAGGAGAGCTAATAATCCTTTCGTAATAATCGGTGTTTTCTATCCTAAGAAAGAATCACAATTAAAGTTGTTCGATGATTAACTTAGAAATAGTCGAAGTCTATGGAAACAATTTGATTTCTTTATTGTAATTCAAGAATTTTACTAAAAAAACAGTAAATTTTGAAAAGATTCTAAAACCAGTTTATTGAATCGGTCTTTTAAGGGGAGGTTTGAGAATTGAGAATTGAGAATTGAGAATTGAGAATTGAGAACTTCACGTAAAGCACGCGGAGAAAACACATAAATTACGAGGGAATCCTTTGTATTCTTTACGACATAATGCTAACGCCAAGTTGCCCAAAGAAGCAGAGTTGCGCAAAGAGTTATACTGCATTCAGTTTAGGATCCGAAAATAATAGAGTGATATGTATTTCTTTCCACGTAGCCGAACATCCGATGTCATATCCCTTAAAAAACAGTGAATTATGAAAAATCCAATCACCGGAAAGCAAATGAAGTTAAAGCGTATAGCGCGTAAGTTGGTGTTTCGTAAGGAAGAATTCAACTATATGCATCACGCTTTTGAAGATGAGGAAACCGAAGAGTTGTTTACAACTACTCATTTAGACGAGCTCAATATGCTTCAAGTTTATAATCAGTACCGCGAGCGTCATAAAATTCCTTTTCCAAAAGAAATAGGTGATATTCGAGAGAAGTATGGAGTCTCTGCAAAGAAGATGTCGGAGATATTGGGGTTTGGCGGCAATAGTTATCGCAACTATGAAAAGGGAGAAGTGCCCAGTGTGTCTAATGCTCGATTAATTCAAAGTGTCAAGGCACCGAAATAATTTCTAAGAATGGTGGAGTTATGTCCTGACTTAGAGAGGGATTACAGCGCTAAACTTATTAAGAAGACAGAAAAACTGATAACAAAGAAGTGGAGAAGTAGAAGTGAGGACGAACTAAAAGCCTATTTCTTAGGCGAAGATTTAGCAAATAGGTTTACCGGATATCGCTTGCCTGATTTGAAAAAGTTTATGGGTATGGTCACTTTTTTTGCGCAACAGCTCGAGCCTTTTAAAACCAAAATGAATAAGCTTTTACTTTATGCAGATTTTCTGAATTACAAAAATAGCGGTTATTCGATTAGCGGAATTCGGTATCAAGCTATACAAATGGGACCTGTTCCAAGAAAGTACCACAGTATCTATGAATATATGGCCGATAAAAAATTATTGGATGTTGAGAGTGTCAGGTTTCCAAGATATACCGGAGTTCAATTTGTTATGAATAAAGAGCAGCCTTTCAATGCCGATCTATTCGATAAAGAGGAACTGAACGTTATGAACAGAGTTGTCGATGTTTTTAGAGATAATAACGCTTCTGAAATTTCGGATATAAGCCATAAAGAACAAGCTTGGATTCAAAATGAGGGAGGGAAAAACCTGATTAATTATAACTTAGCTTTTGAGCTTACGGAATTATAAGTGTCGATAAATGGGTGAGTAGGAAAGAAGATTTCTGTTTAGATACCATTATTAGGTTAAGTGAAATTTTAGAAGTGGATTTGATTAGCATCAAGCCATTCCGCAATGAACTTGAGATAGTCACTTTTCCGCCAGCTATGTCTACTAATCCACCGCAATCAAACTAAAGCTTTTTTCTTTTAACCAGCTAAAAGATCTCAGTTGTGAACAGAAAATATGAGGTTGGAGAATTTATGGTATAATCAATCTGAAAAGCTATAAATCTATAAAAAGATAAAAATGTAATTCTGGGTTTATCTAAATCATTGGTTTATCCCGGTACATCTCCTAATAAAACATTAAATTTGTGGGGGTATATCGAATTGCACACAAGTTTAAAATAAATTACTAATTTCAATCAAAAATTAATGAAAAAGCTTATATGGTTTGTGTTTTTACCACTACTATTTTACTCTTGTGGAACAAATGAGATTGAAAATTGGGATAAAGTTTTTGTCCAATCCAATAAAAATGGCCAAGTAAATATTCAACTTCAAGATTTGGCCCAAATTTCAAACAAAGAAGCTCTTCAACTTTTTAATAAAAGTGATGATGAGTTTAAAAAGAAAAATTACGAGAATGCTAAAGAATTATTACTTCAAGCCAATGAGCTAGAGCCTCAAAATCCTTATATTTTAAACAATCTTGGTTTTATTGAAAATACTCTTGGTAACAACTCAAAAGCAATGATTTTATTAGACCAAGCTATTGAAATAGATCATAAAATACCTAGTTCATATTTGAACAAAGCCACTATCTTCATCAATCTTAATAAAAGAAGAAAAGCAATACCAATTCTTGAGAAGGGGTTAGAATTAGCTAGCACTAAAAAAAACAACTCAAAAGTTTTCAAGACAATGCTATATACTCTTATTTCTAAGGCAAATTATGAGATAGGAGAATGCAAAGAATCCCAAAGTTATGCTGAAAAAGGGTTGAGCATATCTCAAAATGAAGACTTGAATAAATTACTAAAAAATTTAATTTCAAAAAGCAAAACTTGCTTGAAGCAATACAAAACGAAATATAATATTGATGGAACCTGGAACTGGAAAAACTATAATGGCAAAATTGAAAAGTTACAGCTCATCCTCAAAAAAGATAAGTCAATTGATTTATTAATAAATTCAAACAGTATTCTTGGGAATGATGAATTATCAAATAGTTTGGAATATAAATTAGATCAGAATAAAAAACCTTTTGTTCTCTATTTGAAAATATCAGATAAAAATGGAAATCATCAATTACAGGAATTCGGTAAAATAACACCGCTAAAACCGAATAAAATAATATTTAGGCAAACTTATCCAAGAACTACACCCGACATTATTCTTTTACGAGAGATTTGAATAAGCTAAATAAAACCTGTGTTCAATAACTAAGCATTCGTGTGATCGGGACGCCACAATTCCGTACGTACGAGATTGAATACTTGTCCGCCATGGAGGAAACCGGATGCTTGTCAGTCAGTCCTATAAAGATTAGTTTGTTTTTATTTAAATTTTCAAGGAGACATTAATCTTCCTTAGGTGTTATGTGAAATAATCTACCCCGAGCTATACCACCTAATCCATCGCAATCACACCAAAGCTTTTCTCTCTTCCACACCTAAAAATACCGGACTGATAAAAATGGAGAAGGAAGTTGGATCGGTTTATGGTTTGATGAGGAAATTTGATAGTTTAAAATAGCTCTTGAGTGTTAAATAACTGTTATGTTTGATGTTGAGTAAAATAAATAAGACAGTAAGAATATATGCGTAACAGTATGATTTTAGTACATATATGATTAGGTCTTGCGATGTTAAAAATAAAAAAATCAACAGTTAAATAAAAACAACTATGCGAAAATTTGTAATTTTATTAGGAGCAATCGGAATTCTGTTTTCATCTTGTACAAATAAAATAGACGGTTCAAGTGAAGAAGCAATGAAATCATCGATTGAAGAAATCAGGAAATCTTTAGATGACGAAAAGAAAGAAAAATTTGAAGAATCAATGAGATTAATAATGTTTCACGGACTTGATTTTGGAAAATTAATGGAAGAAGGCAAGGCAGAAGAAACTTATTCAGATATGAAATCCAACTTGGATGGCAAAACAGCTGATGAAATTATTGCAGAGGGTAAAAAAATTCAAGCTGAAATTGAGAGAAAAAAGAAAGAACAAGCTAAGGGTGAGATTGAGGAACTTTATCAGAAAATGGAACAAGCTGAAAGAGATAGAAAAATGCTGGCCAAATTTGAGGTTAAACGTTCAAGGTTTTACAAGAGAAAAGAAGGAACGTATTATGTAACCGAAAAACCAATTATTGAACTAACTGTAAAAAACGGAACAGATAAAGCTGTTTCAAGAGTATACTTCACAGGAACTTTAGCAAGTCCAAATAGAAGTGTTCCGTGGATAAAAGATGACTTTAACTATGAAATTTCAGGTGGACTTGAACCAGGAGAAAAAGTAACTTGGCATTTAGCACCTAATATGTTCAGTGACTGGGGAGAAGTAGATGCTCCTAAAGATGCTGTTTTAACAGTTGAAGTAAACCAATTAAATGGGCCAAATGGGAAAGAGATGTATTCGGTCAATAATTTTGGAGAAGACCAACAAGAAAGACTTGAAAAATTATTAGCAAATTACCCTGAGTTTAAAAAATAATCTGGTGCAATAAGAATAACATAATCGAAATCATTAAGTTTAAAGGAACTGATAATTAATGAACAATTTCAGTAAAATAAAAAATCCTTCGTCGCTTTTTTCGTTACCCTAAAAGCGTTGGAGGATGTAAGTAGAGGGACATACTCGATCAAAAATATTTTTCTAAATGAAGAAAATTATAAGCAATTAAGACATCTTAAAGTGGTAGATGGAGTTAATATGACCGATGGAGTCAATTATATAATTGCGCAGGCTATTAAATCAGAAGAATTCCAAAAAATGATAACTGATTAAAAACGAAAGATGGGCTTATAGAGATTATCCGATTTACAACCAAAACTTTCTAATTTGCGGAAAGTATTTTCTTTCAATAGCAGAGTATGAATGTCATTAAATCGCTCTACACTTCACTTCATAAAAAAAGCCAATTCTAAACCTAAAGTGGCTGTAGAATTGGCTGTAATCTGCGTAACTAACTGATAATTAGCTGAAACTGCGGAGGAAGAGGGATTGCTTCCGTGATCCCTACAATCTCCGCACCTGACAATAAAGCTCAAAATTGCTATGGCAATTTTTGGGCTTTTGTTTTTTAACCCCTTGTGAAAACTTGACGTTTTCAACGGTGCTAAAAAACAAAAGCTCAATTTCTTTTCAGAAATTGAGCTTTGCTCTAAGCGGAGGAAGAGGGATTCGAACCCCCGGAAGCTCTCGCTTCAACGGTTTTCAAGACCGCCGCGATCAACCACTCTGCCATTCCTCCAATAAAAATACTTAGTAAGATTATTTTCTTGCTAAGCGATTGCAAAGATAACAAGCTTTTTAATATAGGAAAGAAATTTCACAAGATTTTTTATTCTCTCGAGCATTGTTATTCTAAACGTTTAAAAAATCCGGTTGAAACAGTATTCCAAGAATTGAATCACTCGAATTTCAACTTTTCATATCCACAAAAAGAACTGAAGAGGTTGCCACAAAAGAAGAAATATTTTTTCTGAACTTAAAATAAAAGAGAAAATCAAACTCCTTTCCCTCCGGCGGTGCATTGAGCCGAGTCAAAATACGCTGTATTGAGCCGAGTCGAAATAGAAGGGCGGGGGGGATGGGCCCCATCGAAAGGTAAACTTCAAGGTTTTTATCAATAAAAGAAACCCGTAATCAAATATATCAGCGCAATAAAAACAGTACTCAACGCTACTTTCTTAAGCTCCGGATCCAAATTGCGGGGAATTTGATTGCTACGGACTACTTTTAAATGGAGTAATAAAGGAATGAATCCAAGCAGCATAAACAGATTGAGATAACTTGAAGTAATCCCGATATATAGAAATGTCAACACCAGTGCTGCCAGGATTAAAATGAAATGATATTTTTTGGACTTGATTTCTCCCATTTTCACTGCCAAGGTGATTTTCCCGACTTTGGCATCGCTTTGAAGATCGCGCATATTGTTGAGGTTGAGGACTGCGGTGCTCAACAATCCCATAATTGTTGCGATAAGCCAGATGGAAGCATTCAATCCTTTGCTATAAAGGAAATAGCTGCCGACAGTGCTGAGCAATCCGAAAAACAGAAAGACAAATAGATCGCCTAATCCGCGATAACCATACGCGGTTTTTCCCACGGTATATTTAACCGCTGCGGCCACGGCCAAAACTGCGAAGACAAAGAACAATAAAACATAGTATATTTCCTCTTTATCAAAAGCAATAAAAATTAAAATTCCGGCAAAAATCATGGTGATAATGGCCGTCAAGATCATGCCTTTTCTCATTTCTTTATCCGTGATAATCCCACTTTGTAAAGCCCTCATCGGACCAACGCGATCTTCGTTATCGGTTCCTTTTACACCATCGCCATAATCGTTGGCAAAATTGGATAGGATTTGCAATCCCAATGTCGTAAGTAGGGCGAAGATTAAAATATATAAATTAAAAAAACCTTCGCGCACCGCCATTCCCGTCCCGGCGAGTATCCCTGAGATCGATAAAGGCAAGGTTCGAAGTCGTGCAGCAGAAATCCATGTTTTTACTTTGAGCATAGTTTTATCTGGCAATTTTGACCAAAAGTTCTTTTAAGTAATCTCCTTGCTTTACATTCGTCGTGCTGCCGACACCTTTTACGCGTACATCCACATCTCGCAAAACCTCAATGGCGTGACTGCATCTTTTCATCGAGAAAACCCGAGCTGCCTGTGCATAATCTTTTACAAAGAACGGGTGTACTTTCAGTTGAGAAGCAACATTTTTTTGAGATTTATCTTGGAGTCCGTGATACTGAAGAAGCTGAGAAAAATAACGAAATAGTAATGGCAAAGTTCCTAAAATCGGATTGTCTTTAGGATTTTGCGCGAAGTAATCAATAATCCTAAAAGCTTTTTTAAAATCGTTGCTTCCCAATGCATTTTGTAATTCAAAGTTGTTGAAGTCCTTGCTAAACCCGATATTCTTTTCAATCAGCTCGGGAGTAATTTCTGTGCCTTTGGGGATTACCAGTCGAAGCTTTTCTAACTCATTATTGATTTTTCCCAAATCTGTACCTAAAAACTCCGTCAACATATAAGCGGCTTTATGAGAAATACGAAATCCGCTCTGCTCCAAATTTGATTGAATAAATTGAGGGATTTTATTCTCGTATAATTTTTTACTTTCGAAAACAACCCCGTTTTTTTTAGCAGCCTGAAGATAGGCTCTTCTGCCATCTGCCTTTTTGTATTTAAAACAAACGACCAACACTGTTGACAGTTGTGGATTTTTAAAGTAATTTTCGAATTCGGCTAATTTGCTTTGCACATTCCCTCTGCCCAATCCTTGTGCTTCTTTTAAAATGACCACTTGGTATTCAGCCATCATCGGAAAACGTTTAGCACTTGCTACCACTTCATCTACAGTGGTGTCCATCCCGTAAAGTATACTTTGGTTGAAGGACTTCTCGTCTTCAGTTAAAACATTGTCCGCAATATAATCTGAAATCAAATCGATGAAATAAGGTTCTTCCCCGTGTAAAAAATAAATAGGTTTTATCTGACGATTTTTTATATCGGCTAAAATCTTTCTGTGTGCATTCATAAGGAAAACTTGGTTTTCTTGAAAAAATAGGTTTGTTTTGTTAGGTCAGTATTTATTTCCCCGACACCTTAAATGATATGTTAGCTAAACTCAATTTTCCGGCCTATTCTTTTCGGCTCAAAAATAGTGAAAATAAAAGAAGCATCTACGATCCGATTCGGAAAAGATTTATTCAACTCTCTCCTGAAGAATGGGTGAGACAGCATGTTGTACAATTTTTAATCAAAGAGAAAAACTACCCGATATCACTGATCAATGTGGAAAAACAATTTAAAGTACACCAAACTTTAAAGCGGTATGATGTGGTCTGTTTTAAACCCGATGGAGATATCAATATCATAGTGGAATGCAAAGCTCCTTCGATTAAAATCACCCAAGAAACCTTCGATCAAATTGCGCGCTATAACCTCCAACTCGATGCGGACTACTTAATGGTCACCAACGGGATGGAACATTATTTTTGCCAAATGGATTATGTTGAAGAAAAATATGTTTTCCTAAGAGACCTCCCCGAATATACTCGATAAAATTGAGGAGTTGTCTTGTTCTTCCACACTTCACAAAACATAGAGGTGAATAGCTATTACTTGGTGAAGCATTCTAAATCCGATTTTCATTCTTATAAAAAATACTTTTGAA
>DATGSA010000306.1:0-3585 GCA_035303085.1 Flavobacteriaceae bacterium | reverse complement strand
TTAAAAGGTAAAGAGTTATTCCAATCGGAGTACTGCTTGTCCACAACAGGAAATGCCGGACCGACAAAAGGAGACAGTGATGCTGAAATAGGAACAGCATTTATAGGATTGGCAACCCCTGAGAAAGTAATTGCATTCGAGTTTAATTTTGGAGACGATAGAGCGGAAATCGTAAAACGGGCTATTTCTAAAGCCTTGGAAATAATACATCGCGAAATATTTTAATTTAAGCGATTTAAATGGTATTTTCGCGGTGTTATTTTGCGAAACTCATTTTTTCGGAGGTAGGGTATTAGGTAGTAATAAAATAAAACGTAATTTTTTGCAAAATAGTTTTCGGCATTCAAAAATTTCCTTAGCTTTGCACTCCGATTTAATATAAAAGAAGAAACATGGCGAAAGTATGCGAACTTACCGGGAAAAAAGCGATGGTTGGAAATAGGGTTTCCCACGCAAAGAACAGAAACAAGCGAAAGTTTAATGTGAACTTAGTTAAAAAGCGCTTCTATCTTCCAGAGGAAGATCGTTGGTTGACGCTTAGAGTTTCTACCAAAGCGTTGAGAAATATCAATAAAAAAGGTATCTCAGCGGTAGTAAAAGAAGCCCGCTCAAAAGGCTATTTAAAAAAATAAGCTGTTAAATATTAGATTGATATGGCAAGGAAAGGAAATAGAAATCAAGTAATTTTGGAATGTACCGAACAAAAAGATTCCGGTGTAGCTGGAATTTCACGATACATTACGACCAAAAACAGAAGAAATACACCCGACAGACTGGAGTTGAAAAAGTACAATCCCTATCTGCGAAAAATGACTATTCATAAAGAAATTAAATAAATAATTATGGCAAAGAAACCAATGGCTCGTGTTCAAAAGAGCGGAAAACGTTTGACTAAAGCTGTGAAAATGGTTAGATCTCCAAAAACCGGAGCATATCTATTTAAGGAAGCTGTAGTTCATCCAGATGACGTTGACGCCTTTTTTAAGAAATAAAAAGCAAGATTATTAACGTTTATACAAAAGCCGTTTCGTTCTTTATTTAAAAAAAGCGCGAAACGGCTTTTTGTTTGTATATTTGTGGTCTTCTATTAATATTTGATATTGTGTTAATTATCAGTTCTACTAAATACATTAATCCCATTGTCTATGAGTCTGTTTAAAAGAATATTTTCAAAGGATAAAAAAGAAACCTTAGATAAGGGTCTTGAAAAATCCAGTAAAACTTTTTTTGGAAAGTTAAGCAAAGCGGTTGCAGGAAAATCAAAAGTCGATGAAGATGTACTGGATGAAGTGGAAGAGATTCTGATTTCCAGCGATGTCGGAGTAGAGACTACTATTAAAATTATCAGACGCATAGAAGATCGGGTCGCGCGGGATAAATATTTGGGAACGGCCGAGCTTGATGCGATTTTGAGAGAAGAAACCGCGGGTTTGCTCAGCGAATCGGATGCTGGTGATTTAAGTAAATTTGTCGTCCCCGAAAATAAAAAGCCTTATGTGATTATGGTAGTGGGCGTTAATGGTGTGGGCAAAACAACGACCATCGGGAAATTGGCTTATCAATATAAAAAACAAGGTAAAAAAGTTGTACTCGGAGCAGCGGACACCTTTAGAGCTGCGGCAATAGAGCAACTTGAGATTTGGTCTGAACGAGTTGATGTTCCTATTGTCAAGCAAAAAATGGGAAGTGATCCGGCATCAGTTGCTTTTGATACCCTGCAAAGTGCAGTTAAAAACAACGCCGATGTGGTATTGATTGATACTGCCGGGCGTTTACATAATAAAGTGAACTTGATGAACGAGTTGACCAAAGTGAAACGCGTTATGCAAAAAGTTGTGGACGATGCTCCACATGAAGTATTGTTGGTGCTTGATGGATCAACCGGTCAAAATGCTTTTGAGCAGGCTAAACAATTTACCGCCGCTACTCAGATTACTTCGCTTGCCGTAACTAAATTGGATGGTACAGCAAAAGGAGGGGTGGTCATCGGAATTAGCGATCAATTTAAAATTCCCGTGAAATATATCGGAGTAGGTGAGGGCGTTGAAGATTTACAAGTTTTTAATAAGATGGAATTCGTCGATTCCTTTTTTAAACAAGAAGTGTGAGCGAAAATAATTCGGAATACCAAGATCGTCCCAAACCCTTTTCTAAAGAAAGAACCAAGATTATAGTAAATCGAATTATTTACTTCTATAGCTTTTTCTATGTTTTAGTGAAAGTGGTAAGTGCTTTTCAAGCAAAGCGCGCTGTTCCATTTTTGATGGTAGCGTTGCCTTTCCTTATTTTGACAGTTATAGGATTTAAAATAGAAAGATCTAAAAATTATTCTTGGGTCTATATTGTAGTTGGAATAATTCTAATCTCTGTCATGCGTTATTATGAAACAGAGATTATTGATTTTCTTGATCTAAAACTGAGCTGATTTATTTGGCTTCTGTTTTAAGGTTCTGAGGTTGTAGTCGCGTTAACCCCAAGCTGCGGTTGCTTGAGGTTGTTATTGTTAACTCTGCTGGAATTCTTTTTTATTATTGATGTTTGGAGTTTTCTTATATTGAATAATCTCAAATTTAAGACTCCAGACCCCTTGAAGGGTTTCGTCAAATAGAAATTTTAGGCCGTTAAGAAAAGCTTCCAGCAACTGTACTAATTCAATTTCTGTAATATCATTTTTCTGTGCTATTTTATTAATGATTTGGGCGTGCCCCCGGCTTGTGAGTAAAAAACTACATTTTTTCAGAAAGGAAAATTATTGATAAAAAGAAGTTTCACTTTCAAAAATCCGGGGTCGAGCTTTCCGCTATATCTTTTTTTTAAATCTCCCTTCAACCCTGTAGAAAGACTATAGCAATACAAATCTTTCTTTTCAAAATAAACCTTTAATCCAAAAAAAAAGGATGCCGCTTCAATCTCTCACGCAAAATAGATAACTCTTCAAGGGTCCCAAACCGCTTGAAGAGTTCAGGTAAATTCAACGCAACCCTTCAAGGGTTCCAAACCGCTTGAAGGGTTCAGTTAAAACAAAAAACCCAGCTCATCAGAACCGGGTTTTATAATTGAATTATTTTTCAGGCTTAACGTTTCAACGTAAAATGTCCTTTAAAAGTTGCGGGGAATTGGGTGAAAGTTCCATCGCTGGATAAGGTGGTTTCTTGATATTCCACTCTAAACCAGTAATCGTTCGATGGTAATTCCTTGCCGTTATACACCCCGTCCCATCCCGGACCGTCCGGTCGGATCTGTTTTAATAATTTCCCGTAGCGGTCAAAGATATAAATCTTAGCATTGGGTTGATTCTCTAATCCGGAAATATTCCAAGAATCATTATATCCGTCGTCGTTTGGGGTAAAGAAGTCGGGATAATCGATCAGCGAGAATGGAATTACTGTAGTTCCACAACCGCCTTTGTCTCTACCATAAATATAGTGTTGACCCGGGGTTAAGTTGTTGAACTGTACCGTTCCGTCAGCTCCCGGTGTTAACCAAGGACCGTCGTCTATTCTGAATTCATAATCTCCATCGCCGGTGATGTTGTACACCAACGCGCCGCCGTTGTCTGCAAATGCAGGTCGGGTAGGCTTGACA
>DATGSA010000305.1:0-5298 GCA_035303085.1 Flavobacteriaceae bacterium | reverse complement strand
TATGTCGTAACCGATAGCAAAGAAATCTTTATAGAGATCGATAAAATGGGAGGGAATGCAATTTACAAAACCACCCCACACGAAACCGGCAGCGACCGAATTGCGGAAGCGGTTCAAGACAAACAAGCTGATATTGTGGTCAATGTTCAAGGAGATGAACCCTTTACTTCAAAAAATCTATTGCAAAAACTCTTAGCTGTTTTTAAAGAGGAAGATGCGGCAGAAATAGATTTAGCCACCCCGATGGTCGCTTTAAAAACCACAGAAGAAATAGAGAATCCCAACAATGTCAAAGTAATCACCGACACAAATGACTTTGCACTTTATTTTTCCAGATCTGTTATTCCATATCCGAGAGATAAAACAAAAAATACCAAGTATTATAAACACATCGGAATCTATGCTTTCCGCCGACAAGCCTTATTAGATTTTGCCGAGTTGGAAATGCAACCTTTGGAAGCAGCAGAAAAAATAGAATGTCTGCGGCACTTAGAATACGGAAAACGTATCAAAATGGTGGAAACCAACGAACAAAGTATCGGAATAGACACCGCAGAAGATTTGGAAAAAGCACGGGAATTACTCAAATCTTCAAGTAAAAACTAAGGAAATTCAATTTTTAGGATGTCTTTTAAATTATAAAAAAGGTCTGGTGTCAGTTCGAAATTGAGTGAAAAATAAATCCTTGGTTTATGACGTGTCTCTAATCGGTTTCGCGTTTGAACTTTTCCAAAGTACTTGGGTGGCGTTGTAAAACTTTGAAAAAGTAGGGAACCGGTTGGTGAGTACTTTCCCTCCCAAATGGGCGTATAGGCGAAAGCCTTGTGATAGTTGGGCTAAAGCCCGAAATTGAGCTGTATAATTAAGTCCGTTGGATAAATCCAACGGTAATAGAATTTGGAGGATGAATATTTGGGGAAATTGAAAGTGATTTCCGGTGGGAAGATTAATCTCCTTTGAATTGTTTTATGTCTATAATCAATTCCCTTTATCTCTTTCAAAACCCAACCTTATTAGCTTCATAACAATACAATTATTCTAATAAAAAAACCTTATTATCTTATTTTCATTAAATGAAAAGAATTAGAAAAATGGAAGTGGTTTTTTGTTTGTCGAGTCAATAGTGGAGAAAAACTATCAACCCTTAGCAGAAATTTTACTATTTTCGGAACTTTCAGTTAAACTGCTGAACATATTATAACAACCTGAGTTTATGAGAAATCTATTGAGCATTATATTAATAATTGGTTTATTTTCTTGTTCCTCCTCAAAAAAATCAACCCAAATGATTCAGCCTGAGCAAATTTCAGTCATAGAAGGATGTCCGGATAAAGCGGATTGCGAGATCAAAGTGTACGAAAAACAAGCGGTTGAATTTCATACAGAGAAAAGCACAGGGAAATTCTTTCCGGAATTTATAGCGGATTCCACCAAAACCACAATAAAAGTCATTATGAATCTCAACAGAAACAAAGCAGCAGTTGACGGACAATATCGAGAGGAAATAATTTTTGAATGGCCAAGAACCGAAACCGAATTACATTTGGAGAATGAAGAACTCCAAGAAGTGAAATTTTTATTCGGACGTTTTTGTTTTTGCCCAAAAGAACAAGTCGGTTATTTTAAAATCACCAAAGGAGATTTGAATATTAAAGATGAAAATATTTCCATCGAATTTGAAAACAACGAAAACATTCCACAGATTTTAAAACAACTTCAAGCGAAATATAAATTGAAATAATCTTATTAAAACTGAACTTCAATTAAAACTGATTTTAATCTATAAATCAAAGGATTATGCATAATTATTGTTTAGCCTAAAAATCATCATTTGTTCTATAAGATATATTATGTAAAATAGAAATAGATAGTTTATAAGGTAAACCAATAAGACTTCACTATTTTACAATTAGGCTTGATATTTCTCTAGAAACAAAATTATCATTGAAAATTCTAAACATAGATACCAATTTCTTAGCTTTGCGCTTCCTAAAAATCTTGGGGAAATAACCTTTAAATACAATTAAAAAATATGTTGAATCTGCATACTGCACAAATTGAATCTTTATCTGTTCACCGTGTTGGTAACAAAAGTAGAAATGAAGGAATTTTTATTTCTGAGGAAGCTTATCCTGTAAATGATGAGCTTCACGCTTTATTGAAGGAGTATTTCTTAAAACCTTTTCGAGATAAAGAAGAAAATTTTTATCAATTTGTTCATGAAGTTGACTTGGAATTTCACGATTTATACAATTTGGCGAATGCTTGTTTTAATAATCCTAATCGCGTGCATGAAAATTCTCAAAAGATAGCGCGTTTATTATTTGACCAATCGCAACATCCGCATATTAAATCCGGGGAATTATATGTGGCCTTCTTTGATAATGTATTCATCGATAATGAAACCACACAAGCGATTGGAATTTTTAAATCCGAATTAAAACACGACTTCTTACAATTTGAAGAAAAGGGAAACCGCCTTGATATCATCCTTCAACAAGGGGTGAATTTGAATAAGTTGGATAAAGGAGCCTTAATCTTCAATACCAATAAAGATGAAGGGTATAAAGTTCTTTCCGTAGATTCCAATAGATACGACACCAAATATTGGTTGGAGAGTTTTCTGGGCGTTGATATTTTTGCCGATGAAAACTTCAATACGAAAAGCTATTTGAAATTCTGTCAAAATTTTGCAAAAGATGTAGTTTTCCCTGCTGAAGATAAACAACAGGAAGTTCTTTTTATGAACAGAGCGGTCAACCATTTTGCGGAA
The DNA here is from genome assembly GCA_035303085.1 of Flavobacteriaceae bacterium. Classification (GTDB taxonomy): domain Bacteria; phylum Bacteroidota; class Bacteroidia; order Flavobacteriales; family Flavobacteriaceae; genus JAJYSO01. The sequence continues at coordinate 2,525 of DATGSA010000305.1, read as the reverse complement.
AATGAGAATTTTGAGGAAACTAAATTCCTTAATGAGGTGATGGAAAATCCTGATTTAGTTCCGGAGTTTCATCATTATAAATCTGAAAAAGCACCAAAGTATAAAATTGAAGATTTAACCGATTTTCCTGTATCTAATACCGCGGTAAGCGTCGCCAGAAAAAAGATTAAAAGTGTGATTAATCTCGACACGAACGTGCAGATTAAATTGGATTTTGTAAATCCTGAAAGCGCTGATAAGTATATAGAAAAAGGATGGGATCCGGAAAGAGAAATGTATTATTATTTGGTTTATTTCAATAAGGAAGAGAAAAAATAGCTCAAATTAGATTAGTGTTTATCAAGAAGCGCAAAGGGTATATTTTATCCTTTGCGTTTTTTTAATATTTAGGTTTTAACTGATATAATTCCAGATATTTTTATGCTTAGCTAACATCGCATAAGTATGATTGATCATATTATGTTCCGGGTTTTGAAGATTAGGATCCGATTTTAAAATGTGTTGGGCATATTGTCTGGCTATTTTTAAAATTGCATTATCGGTTACAATATCTGCTATTTTTAAATTGAGCACCCCACTTTGCTGTGTTCCCATAATATCTCCTGGACCTCTAAGTTTTAGATCTACTTCAGCAATTTTAAAACCGTCGTTGGTGTTTGTCATCGTTTTAATTCGGGTTCTGCTATTGCTGGATAATTTGTGACCTGTCATCAAAATACAATAGCTCTGTTCTGCTCCTCGCCCTACTCTACCTCGCAATTGGTGTAATTGAGATAAACCAAATCGCTCTGCACTTTCAATAATCATCACACTCGCATTTGGAATATTTACGCCAACTTCGATAACGGTGGTGGCTACCATTATATCAGTTTTCCCACGTGCAAACCTATCCATTTCAAAATCTTTATCCGCAGGTTTCATTTGTCCGTGAACCACAGAAACTTGATATTTTGGTCTGGGAAAATCTCTTAAAATACTTTCATATCCATCGGTTAAATCTTTATAATCCATCGCCTGACTTTCATCGATAAGCGGATAAACGATATAAATCTGTCTGCCTTTGGCAATTTCTTCCCGCATAAAAGCTTGGACGCTCAAGCGGTTTTTATCAAATCTATGAACGGTTTTGACCGGTTTTCTTCCCGGTGGTAATTCATCTATCACAGAGATATCCAAATCGCCATACAGACTCATCGCCAAGGTTCGTGGAATCGGAGTGGCCGTCATCACTAAAACATTCGGCGGTAAGTCGTTTTTCTTCCATAACTTAGCCCGCTGTTCGACACCGAATCTGTGTTGTTCGTCAATAATAGCCAAGCCTAAGTTTTTGAAAACAACCTTATCAACAATCAAAGCATGAGTACCGATTAAGATATGCAATTCTCCTTCGCGCAGTTTTTTGTGTAATATTTTGCGTTCAGATGGTTTTGTCGACCCTGTCAGTAATTCAATTTGAATTCCCAAAGGCTCGCAAAATTCTTTCAGGCCGTTGTAATGCTGAATTGCCAGAATTTCAGTAGGCGCCATCAAGCAGGCTTGAAATCCATTGTCTATCGCCAACAGACAAGTTAAAAAAGCTACAATAGTTTTTCCCGATCCGACATCTCCTTGTAGCAATCTGTTCATCTGTGCTCCGGAACCTAAATCTTTCCGAATTTCACGGATAACTCGTTTTTGAGCATTGGTTAAATCAAAAGGCAAATGATTTTTATAAAATGAATTGAAGTAATCCCCTACTTTTTCAAAAGCATAACCTTTGATTTTTTGTTTTCTCAACAAGTTTTTTCTTAACAGTTGAAGTTGAACGTAAAAAAGTTCTTCAAACTTTAATCTGTTGGTAGCTTTTGCCAACAATTCGGGAGATTGCGGAAAATGAATATTCAACATCGCTTTGGTACGGTCGATCAATTTTAATCTATTCAAAATAGACTCGGGCAAAGTTTCATAAAATGAAGATTTACACTCGATAAAAGCTTGTTGAATTATTTTAATCATCGCTTTATTGCTGATGCTTTTCCCCAATCGATCTGTAGACGGATAAATGGGTTGCATCGCTTGTCGAATTCCGCTTTTATGATCTTCCGACAACTCCATATCCGGATGTGGCATATTCGGAGCACCATTATACCAATTCAGTTTTCCGAAAATCACATAGGGTTTGTTTATTTTCAGGTTTTCAGCAATCCATTTATGTCCTCTGAACCAAACCAACTCCATTTTCCCGGTGTCATCCTTAAAAGTAGCCACCAAGCGTTTTCCTCTTTTCTGACCTACGGTTTTATAGTTGATGATTTTTCCCACGATTTGTACTTCAGCGGAAGTCGGTTGTAGTTCTCTTATTTTATAATACTTGGTTCGGTCGATATACCTGTTGGGAAAGAGGTTCAATAAATCCTGAAAAGTATGAATTCCAAGTTCTTTTCGAAATAAATCAGCACGGGCCGGACCTACGCCTTTTAAATAATCTACCGGAGTTTGCAGTCGATCAACTTTCATAAAAACGAAGATATAAAATCTTCAAATAA
>DATGSA010000304.1:0-4506 GCA_035303085.1 Flavobacteriaceae bacterium | reverse complement strand
TCTCTAAAAAGTATTCGCGCTCTGATTTGTTGATTATAAAGGTTTGCGCGTTTGTTGGATTGGACAATTAACGCGGTTTCTTCGTGACCTAAATTGTCGTAAGCTTCGTGAATAGCGTTCATAATCTCATCGCCATCTATCAATCGGGTCATATCATCTCCGGTTTGCGTGTCAAATTTGAAGGTATCATAAAACCCGTCTCTGATATGATTTCTCAAATCTGTCGCATTGCTCAAAATACCGCTTTCTTGTTGTTGTCGCACTACTTCGGTCAACTCGATATGGTCCACTTCTTTTTGATAGTTCAAGCTCACTTGATTATGATCCAACGCGGGACTTAATTCCATATTCACCGGGGGAAGTTGCGCGGTGTCTCCGATGAAAATTAATTTACAGTTTCTTCCCGAATAGACATATTCCATCAGGTCATCCAAGAGCGCTCCACTGGTAGAGAAATTTCCGCCGTCCTTGAAATCAGAGATCATAGAAGCTTCATCTACGATGAAAATGGTGTCTTTGTGTCTATTTTTCTGGAGGGTAAATTCGATTTTTACGCCTGATTTTTTGGGTTGATAGATTTTTCGATGAATAGTAAAAGCTTGATGTCCCGAGTAATTGGCCATCACTTTGGCGGCTCTTCCCGTGGGTGCAATCAAAACGGATTTCATCTTTATTTTCCACAAACTTTTGGTCAGCGTCCCTATAATACTTGTTTTTCCGGTTCCCGCATATCCCTTCAACATAAAAACGCGATCTTTTTCCTCCTCTAAAATAAAGTCAGCAAGCTTTTGTAAAGTGATATCCTGCTGAGCAGTTGGGGTAAAAGGAAATTTTTCTACTAAGGAATTATAAAATTTTGGTTTCGTCATAACTTCAAATATCGAGAAAAATCAAAGATAATGTGTGATTTTCAACTTCTTTACTTTTATGAATAAAAAAATATTGTAGATTTGCCTTAGGTCTAATATTAATAAAATATTATTTGTGAAAGCTATTATTCAAATTGTACTTTGGGTTGTGATATTAATTATCGCATATTTTATCTATAACTCTATTCGGGAACCAATTGAGTTCGAGAAGATTAAGAAGGAGCGTTATCTTCCTGTTATTGAGCGATTAAAAGATGTGCGAAAAGCCGAAATTGCTCATAAAGATGTTACCGGTCGTTATGCGGATGATTTTGATGAATTGGTTGCCTTTGTTGATACGGCTGACTTTGTGTTAACTCAATCTCGAGACACTACTTATTTGGACGAAGAATACAAAGAGATTTATGGCGTTGACAAATATGTGCCGGATGTTATCATTGACACGCTTGGTTATACTCCTGTCAAAGATTCGCTTTTCAAAAATACAGATCGCTATAAAGACATGATGTATGTTCCCAATACTGACAAAAAGGAAAAATTTGAACTCGATGCGGGAATTATTATTTTGAAAGATAGAGATATTCCTGTTTTTGAGGCTAAAGTTGATAAAGCTGTAGTTTTAAAAGGCCTGAATAAAAACTTGATTGAAATTGAAAAAGACAGAAAATCAGTAGACGATATTAATGGGCCTTATATTAAAGTCGGTGCCATGGATCGTATAAATGATACCGGAAATTGGCCGGAAGGTTATGGTAGAAAATCCAGAGATTAATAGTTTGAACTCAAATAAAATATTATCCATTCTGGTTTCCCGGGATGGATTTTATTTTTGTATTAGTCAAGATAATAAAAAAGTTACTGCCTTTTATCAACAAAAATTTTCTTCTCCTCAAAGGCCGGAGGAGTTATTAAGAGAAATTCGTTCAGCACTCACACATTCTTTTAAAGAAGAGGTTTCATCAGTATTTATCGGGGTAAAAGTGATTTATGCACACACTTTATACGCACTGGTGCCTCGCCCCTATTTTTTGGAAGAAAAACTCAGTGATTATCTGAAGTTCAATACCCGATTGATGTCCACCGATGAGATGACTTATGACAAATTGATAACCATGAATGCCAATTTGGTTTATGTTCCTTTCACCAATATCAATAATTTTCTGTACGATCAGTTTGGCCAATTTACCTTTAAACACGCGGTAGGTCTGTTTGTAGATCAGTGTAAGCAAAAAGAAAATGAAGGAATTAATGTTTATATCAATGTCTATCCCACCCACTTTGATCTTTGTGTTTTTGATGATGGAGACCTAAAACTCTGTAATTCCTTTGATTATTTTTCTCCGGAAGACTTTGTGTATTATGTGCTTTTCGTTTTTGAACAATTGAAATTAGATCCTGAAACAGTTGCTTTATTTTTATGTGGAGAAATTGACAAAGATTCCAAGACATTTGATCTATTATTTACTTATGTTAGAGATGTTTCTTTTTTGGAAAAAAATCAAGGATTAATCTTGAAAAACACACCACTTGAAGAAGCTGAGCTTCATCAATACCAGCTTTTATTAAATGCTATCGCACAATGAGAATAATTTCAGGAAAACATAAAGGAAGAAGAATTATAGCCCCAAAAACACTACCGGTTCGCCCGACTACCGATCAGGCTAAAGAAAGTTTGTTCAACATTCTTCGAAATCATTTTAATTTTGAAGAGATCTCTGTTTTAGATTTGTTTGCGGGTATAGGAAGTTTGAGTTTAGAATTTGCGTCCAGAGGTGTTAAGGATTTAACGGCTGTTGACAATTTTACCGGATGTATAAAATTTGTAAAACAAACCGCGGAAGAACTTGAATTAAATATCGATACGATTAAAATTGATGTTTTTGCTTATTTGGAAAGTTCTCCGCGAAAATTCGATGTGATTTTTGCCGATCCGCCTTATGATTATGAGGCAGAAGATTTTGAGAAAATAGTTGAATTGGTTTTCGATCGGGATTTATTGTCAGAAAATGGATTTTTGGTTTTAGAACATTCCAAACACACCGAGCTTCCCTCCCATCCAAATTTTAAAGAAAGCAGAAAATATGGAGCAGCGGTGTTTTCATTTTATGAGAAGGGGTAGTTTAGGTTGTAGGTTGTAGCTCGTATGAGTTTCCCTAGTTTAGCCGAAGCTTTTCTTTTTTAAAATCTAACATTATTATCTCGTATGTTTGGATATTTAAAATGAACAATGTTTAAAAAACAACCTATTAACTTAATAACCAAAGCTTTTCTCTTTCCGAGATCCAACCTTATTACCTCGTATGTTTGAATATTCAAACAATATCAGTTAGAATTTAGATATTTACTAATTTAAATGTTCAACCAAAAAAGGAGGAACAGGAGTAGCATTAATTACCGAGATAACAGTTTTGCTGTATATCGTTTTAAGAATTTGCACCTGTTCTTTTCCTTCTTTTTTAAAGTCTGAATAGTATCTAGTAAACAAGCCAGGTCGTTTGTATTACGCATAAAAATACGAGGAAAGACAGTGAAGAAGGATTCTTTTTTTTAAAAATAAAAATATGAATAAAGTAGTTGTAGGAATTGATGTTTCTATGGATGATTTTCACGTTTGTTTAAAGGTTAGAGACAAAGATGAAAGAACTAAAATCAGGGGAAGCCGAACCTTTAAAAACACAAAGCAAGGTTTTGAAGAGTTACTAAGATGGGCCCAGCGTAAAGAAAAAAGCATCTCACTTTTTGTTATGGAAGCTACTGGGGTTTACCATGAAAATCTGGCCTATTTTTTATATGATAAAGATCAAACCGTTTCTGTGGTATTAGCCAATAAAATGAAGAACTATATCAAAAGTCTGAATGTGAAAACTAAGACAGACAAGACGGATGCTAAGGCTATTGCGAAACTGGGAATAGAACGTTCTTTAGTGCCATGGAAGCCAATGTCTTCAGAATATAAAAAATTACGAGATATGTGCAGAGAACTACTTTCTCAAAAAAAAGACAGACAACGCGCAATGTCTCAACTTCACGCTTTTAATAAAGCGCACGAAAAGTCAGATACAATTATAAAATTAAAGGAGGAGCAAATAGAGCTGAGCGATAAGATTATAGCCGCTCTAGAGAAAAGCATTCATCAAACAGTAAATCAGGATCCGGATTTTAAAAAGAAAATTAAAAAACTAGAAACGATTCCCGGTTTACGTTTTGTAACAATAGTTATTTTGATTTGTGAAACCAATGGTTTTGAGCTTTTCAAGAATATTAGACAGGTGGTGAGTTATGCTGGTTTGGATGTTGTCTTAGATCAATCAGGGAATCATAATGGCAAAACAAGAATATCTAAAAAGGGTAATTCCAGAATACGTCAAGCGTTATATATGCCTGCTATGTCTGCAATTCAATATAATAAACCAATAAGAAAATTACACGAGAGAATCTGTCGTAAAAACCCTAAAATTAGACAGAAAGGTGTTGTAGCCGGAATGCGTAAGCTTTTGATTTTAGTGTATACGTTGTGGAAAAAAGATGAAGAATTTGATATAAATTATCAGTGGGGAGTTTAAAAGACCCTCAGAAGATAATTTAACAAAAGATTAAGGTTAGTTTAAGAGGTCGATAATCGGGGTTTAATCACTTT
>DATGSA010000303.1:0-4665 GCA_035303085.1 Flavobacteriaceae bacterium | reverse complement strand
CATTAATTCTATATAATTTCGAACAATATGCAAACCCAATCCGGTTCCGGCAATAGTAAGTGCATTTTCTCCCCTAAAAAATCGATGGAAAATATGCTCCTGATCTTGTTGGGAAATCCCGTATCCCTCATCTTTAACACTTATCGAAATTTCCGTAGTCGTACAATGACTATTTATTTCAATGACAGTGTCTGGGTCAGAAAATTTAGAGGCATTGGTCAATAGATTTGAAAGTATGTTTTTAAGCAATTCCGCATCCAAAAATACCATTTTTTCTCCTGAATGCGAATAATGTAAGGTTTGGTTTTTTTTCGATAAAAATTTAAACTCTTCTTTTATGGTCAAAATAAATTCCTCCAAGTCAAATTCACTATAACTTACTTGGAGATTTGCTGCTTTAACATTATTTATGGTCAGAAAATCATTTAAAATTCTGTTGATATTTTTAACACCTGATTCAATGCGCTCAATGTGTTTGACTCGTTTGGACTGCTGTTCTTTTTCAGTGTATTTTTTTAAAAGCGCAGCGGAAGATAAAATGGTGGTCAATGGAGTCTTAAACTCATGGGAAGCCATGGAAATGAAATTGGATTGCAAATCAGTTAATTCCTTTTCCTTCCTTAAAGAGGTTAAAATTTCAGAAACCTTCTTCTGATAATTTCGCTCGGATGCTTCAATCTTCTTGCGAACAGTGATGTCTATCACAAAAGCGAAAACAAAAGTTTCATCTTCTGATTTAAAAGGAGACAGACTGACTTCAACAGGGAATTCTGTACCGTCTTTTCGCGTTCCGTAGAGGTCCCTGCCGGCTCCCATTTCTCGGGTGGTGGGTTCATCTTGGTAAGAAGTGCGTTCATGAACATGGCCTTTGTGGAAACGTTTTGGAATTAGTGCCTCTACAGGTTTCCCTACTATTTCTGATTCTGTATAACCGAATATATCCAATCCAAATTTGTTGATTGTAATAATTCTTCCAGACGAATTGGTTACTAATATGCCAATAGTCGCGTGGTTAAAAATCGACTCAAAAAGTTGTCCACCGGGTTTTTCTTGCATTTGTTCTATAAAATCAAGGTAGTTTACTTAAACTCATATTGAAGAGTTTTAAAGATACGAAGGTAATTAATTTTGTTAATTCTCAGCGGGTTTACCCAAGAATACCTTACACATGAATAATAAACAATAATTGCGTGATATTTTTGCGGTTTAAAGAAAAATCAGGGTTTGTTTTTTTCGATATATTAGTCATTACAGCGATTAAAACAAACAAAAAAGGAGAAAAACATAGATTTAGAAATCTTCTTGCTAAAGAGGTTGTTATTGACTCAATTTATTTGTTGTTTTGTCTATCCAGAAAACGAAAACTATCTTTATGGAACTTGAATTAAAGGAGAAAGTAAGTCCTCGTCTTAAAAATGGAATCAAAAATTATTTGATCGATATAGACGGAACCATCACAGATGATATCCCCAACGAACAATATGAGAGAATGATTAATGCTAAACCTTATCCGGGAGTAGTAGATACTATTAACCGGTGGTACGGAGAAGGTCATCAAATTTGCTTTTTCACCTCTCGAACAGAGGATCTAAGAGAAATCACTGTTGAGTGGCTTGAAAAATATGGCTTTCACTACCACAGTATAATTTTTGGAAAACCGAGAGGAGGAAATTATATTTGGATCGATAATCAGCTGTTTGGCGCGAAGAGACATAAAGACGAGCGCGACCGTTTAGATATGGAACTGAAAAGATACAGAAGTTTTTAACCGACAGTAGTTCAGCCATAAATTGAATGGTTAGTTAAAAACTATCCGAGTTGACCGGCGGATAAGTAACTTTAGTTTTTTGTCAAAAACTTAAAGAAGAAGGAAACTGTACTTTTTTAATTTATAAAGTGTTGAATTTGAAGTTCACATATTCACTATGCTTTTCTTGAAATAAATTAACTTTGAACCTCCCTTGTTTTAATTAGTTAATATTATGTAAATTAGCCCTGACTAATTTCACATGACTTATGAGAACTTTACACTTGATTTTCATCTTTGCTTTTTTGTTTATTTCTTGCAAAAACGAATCGAATAAACAAGATGATGATGATGGCAACAAGGTAGCCTATAATGTACCGGAGGTAAGTATTACCAGCAACGCTAAGGGAGAAGGGATTATTCGTGCTTTAGAAGAAAAATCCGGACGGGAGCATCGCGAAACCGCATCAGTTCTCTATAGTTATAACAATCAGAATTATCGAATTGAACGCAATTGTGGTTGGTTTGAATTTAAGCAAGACCTTTCAGAATCCGGCTCTGATGAAGTCTTGAAAATCGATAATATGGAGGTTATTCAACTGATAAATGAAAGACCGCGAAGAGACTTGGCCGATACTACAAAATTGCGTTTAATCAAAAACCTGAAGAAAAAATTGTTTTTTCTTGAATTGCCCTTTGGTTTAAACTCCCCTACGGTTCAAAAAGAATTTTTAAAAACTCAAGAAATAAAAGGAAAGTCCTTAGCTGAATTAAAAGTTGAATTAATCGAAGATAATTATGATCAAGCTTATTTGGTAGAATCTGTCTTTTGGGTGGATGAAAAAGCTGATGAAATCATCTATTTAGCAGTCAAATATGGAGAGGATCGAAAGAGCGTTGAATTCCTAAAACCGATCAACAAACGAATGATAAAAGGAATGCAATTTCAAGATTATGAGGTGTATCGCCCAAGAAAAAACAAAGATTATGCATTGGTTGAATTAGCAAAAGCTTTTGAAAAAGACAAGTTGAAAAAAGTGAAGAATATAGAATATAAAAATATTCGAGTAAGCCTTAGGGAAAACAAATGCGATTAAAAGTCAACACTTTCTACTTGGTCTTTGATATTTCCTTGTTCGTCAATTTGCACTTTGTAAAGATTTCCATAATTTAAACCATGTATATAAGAATATTTTGACTGTTGTAAAATCCGATTTACAAAAGCGGGAGTTGTATCTTGGTGACCTACAACAAGGGTGGTTTTTCCTTTGGTTTCTTTTTGAAATTCCTCGTTGTATAAATCGGTCAAGTCATATAAGCGGAAGTCTTTTCCCAATTTATTAAGCAGTGGCTCCGCCGTTTGTTGTGTCCGAATCAGTTTGGTGCAATAGATTAAATCAATGTTCTTATCGGATAGAATTTTTGCCCAATGAGCGGCGCGTTGTCTTCCTTTATAGGTTAAATCCGGATTTCGAGTGCCATCATATCCCTTTTCGGCATGTCTGATAAAATAATAAGTAGTCATATAATTTTATTTTGGAATCAATTCTAATAAAATAACTTGATTGAGTTGTCTTGTCCAACTGCTAAAATTATTGTCGGAAATAAGAATTAAACTTTGGTTTCCGTTGGGTAATATAGGCCCAAATGCTATGCCTTCCAAATTATCTACGATGCTATCGGTCAGTTTTTTTCGGATATTTTTAAAATCGAAAATAAGTTTTTTTTCTGCCGGGATTACTTCTTTTTCAATCCTTCCTCTTAAACGCTGTATCTCCAGCGTATTGGTAGCTTGACTTGCATCTACATCATAGAGTCGAACGCGCATTCCGTGACTGCCGTGTCCGGCAGAAAAGGCTCTTTCTAGAACGAAAAACTTATCCGTTTGGTAATTTAAAATCGCTGTGACCCCGTTCATCCCAAAAGGAAGAAATGGTAGCTTTCTCAAACGACCCAATCGATAGGCGAATTGTCGATCGGGTGTTTTGGTGTTTTTATTAAAACGGGTGAATCTGACCGGAGCTTTGCTTTTGTATAAATTGACAGTTCCACCATCGCGCTTCATCGGCAGTTCTGTAGAAACCCATATCTTTGCTGCATTCACACTTTCGCTTAAACCCTCAAAAGCCCCATTGTTGCGAAGACCATTTTTTGCGTCAGCTTTAAAATAATCGGGAAGTTTATAGGTTTCCAGTAAATTTCCTTCTTTATCTAATTCGACAATAAATGGATCTTTGTTTTGTTTGATAGCTCCTTCGCTGCTCAGTATAAAAATATTCTTGTCTTGATTATATATCAGCCCTTCGCTATCCCAAAACATTGATTTTGCAGGTTCGGTATTTCGAATAATTTTGATGACTTTTTTAAAGCGAATAGTATCGATTTTGTAACGGTTTAAATCGATTGTAAATTTATATATTCGTGGAGCAGATGGAATGTCACAAACGGCATAAAAATATTTACCATCGAAATCCAAACCCGACAAACCACCAACTTTGGTGTCTTCTACTTCCAAGTTTTCCGGGATTATATATTCATCCAAGAACTTCACTTTCCATGCAGCTTCTTTTGCAACTTTTGAAGAACCACAAGCGATAAATGAAAAGATGATTAGTAGAGAAAGAAGTTTTATTGCATTTTGCATTTAAATATTGTGATATGATAAAAATAAATATAAAGAATTACGCTGAAATTTGTTGTGATGTGGAATAATTATCTCAAAATTGTAAGGTTTTTATAGGATAAAATTTATATGCTTATTTTTAAAGCCGTTAATGATAATATTAGAAAGTTATGGATATAATTTATACAAACTGATTATTACCGTAATAGTTTCAGCGGTTATCTTTTTTCTAAGAAATAGTTTGGTTCGACTGATTAGAAATTTTGCAGAAAAACATAAACGTATATATGCCCGC
>DATGSA010000302.1:0-5833 GCA_035303085.1 Flavobacteriaceae bacterium | reverse complement strand
ACTTGAAGTACAATCCCCAAAGAAACTGACGCACTGCCTTTCTCTAAAGAAGACAATGTTGGTCTGGAGATCCCAGCACGTTCAGCAACTTGCGCCATGGTAAGTTTACGGCGTAAGCGTGCCAGTTTGATATTTTCTCCCACAGTTTTTAAAATTCTTTGGTTCTTAGGAAGCAAGATAATTTTATTTCGAGACATAATGTAAGATTATTTTTACAAATATACAAAAAAAGTGAAAACTAATTTACATTATGCTGTGATTTGATAAATATGACTGATGGAAATTCAAGACCATAGTTTAAAAAAGCTATTAATTGAAAAACACTCTTGATTTTCTGTCTTTTTTGCACTCTTTACCGTGTTCGATTTGAGAGGAAGGTTCGGGGGGAGCAAAAATGCCAAAGATTAAATATTTTCTGATCTTTTTGTTGATTAAGCGCATTCAGCTTTGAATGAGTTGGTGAGTTAATAAAAAACGTGTTACGAATTAAAGCACGGTACTCGTAACCTAAAATCTAATCTTTTCAAGCTTTGTTTTTCTTAAAAAGGGATGGAGTTCTTATCTTTCTGATCAGGAAGGACTTTAAAGTAAAAAACAAACATATAAGGATTTCAAAAGAGAAGCTTCTGTGTAATGTCAAAGTATCTTAAAAATAAAATCAAAGCTCCCCTCCTTAAAAAAGGAGGGGACAAAATAAATAAACCGCAGGTTTAGTTATTTTCGGGGTGGTTGTAACTTTTAATATGCCTTTCCAAACAGCGGTTGCTTTAATTGAAATTGGTTCAAGTTTAAAACTACGTTGACGATTAAATCCTTTTTACTGTAGCTCTAAACAGCAATACAATCGATTTAGTCTCCGAAATGAGTTAGCGAGTTGGCGGGTTAGCGAGTTACGAGTTAAAACCCGAAACCCGAAACCACATTGGAAGCATCAAATAAGCTTAGGGATTAATTGAAATAGTGCAGTATAAAGCACTTTAATGGTAGGTTCCTGTTTATTCCATGTGAAAGAATGCATATAGTGCAATAAAAGGCACTTTTGCGACTGTTTATTGATGAAGTTTCCTTATGTTGCCAACTCATTACGAATCACAAGAGTGTGATAGCAACCTGCCCATACAGGCGAAGGTGCTGAAACGATGAGCCTAATTATATAGGAAAAATGTGTGTTATTCCTTATTTCTATTGCTTGTCGGTTCGTGATGTAATCTAAAATTAGAGCGATTAATTACCGTAAGATTTTAAATATTTTAAAACTGTAATTGATATGATTGGAACCAACACTATTTTGGCAATGGATTTATTTAGAAGTGAGTTTGAAAACTCTTTAATTTTTCACATCCCACATTCACAGACTGAGATTCCAAAGCAATTCAAATCTGATTTTGTCGATAAGGAAATAGTCGAAAAAGAAATTGAATTACTCACCGATTTTGCTACTGACCAAATTTTTAATATTGAGGGAATGACGAAAATAGTATTTCCCTACAGTAGAGTTTTTTGTGACGTTGAACGTCTGAATGATGAAAAAGAAGTGATGTTCAAATATGGACGTGGGTTCTTCTACACAAAGACAGATGATGGTAAAGTCCTCCGGAACGAATTAAAAAATAAAGATATAGTTCGTGAAAATTATTATTTAAAACACCACGATTTGCTTACCAATACAGTAGATCAGAAACTTAAGGATATTGGATTGGCTATAGTGATCGACTGTCATTCTTTTTCAGATGTACCCTTTGTTTCGGATATCGAGCAGGATAGTGATAGACCCGATTTTTGCTTGGGAACTGATGATTTCCATACCCCTGAGTGGTTGACAGATATGGTATATCTACACCTCACCAAGCTTGGCTATTCTGTTGAATTAAATAATCCTTATAAAGGAACAATTGTACCGATGAAATATTATAAAAAGAATAGTGATGTACACAGCATAATGATTGAAGTTAATAGGAAGTTGTACATGCGCGAAGGTGTTGTGGTAGAGGATGAAATAAAAGAATTGAATAAAATGTTTTCTGATCTTTTTGTTGATTAGGCTCTTTTAAATTTGAATGAGTTAGCGAGTTATGAGATGAAACCCGAAACCACATTGGAAGCATCAAATAAGCTTAGCTATTAATGGAAATAGTGCGGTATAAAGCACTTTAATGATTGATTCCTGTCTATTCCACGTGAAAGAATACAAATAGTGCAATAAAACGCACTTTTGCGACTGTTTATTGATGAGATTTCCTTATATTGCCAACTCATTACGAATCACAAGAGTGTGATAGCAACCTGCCACACAGGCGAAGGTGCTGAAACGATGAGCCTAACTATTTAGGAAAAATATGGATTATTCCTTACTTATATTATTTATCGATTTGCAGTGTTTTTATAAACTAAAAACAACGTGTTTATGTGTCCAAGAACTCAAATTGCTTGGCCGAAATACTGCGCTTAAAAAAGTAAAACTTTCTTAGAAGAACGCAAGGTTTTGCACTTCTTTTTAGTCCTGCTCTACCTGATAACCCCCAGATTTATCATACGATCAAGGCCGAACTATGGAAAATAGTAAGGCTGAATAAACAAAGAAAAGAAAGTGAGGAAGCTTTGCTCAACACGGAGCTAAACTCAGAATTTTAAATCAAAATAAATAACCTAAAAACAATGATTATGACAGACAAATTCAAAGACATCCCAATAGAAGGTAGGATATGGATTATCCTAAGGTATCAAGCTAAAATTGAAGACTACGATGTAGTGTATGAGAAATGGCATAGAGATGAAATATATGGCGAGAGCATCATCTTCCTTAATGCTGATGTAGCTGACTTAAATGAAGAGCAGATTAAAAATATAGTTTCTGAAAAAACGGCGCTATTAAGGGAGGATTCGAAAATGACTTTTAGCCAATTGGAGAAATATACCTTTGTAAATTTCAATTTTGAGTTCGCCTAAAATCGAGTAAAGGCCTGGTGATAAGGGCTTTATATTATACGTTAGATTTAAAACAAACAATATATTAACTTTAATACAGTAACTATGAAAACATTGACCATTGGTAAAATTTTACACGAATACCGAGATTTGTTAACCGATTGCGAAATTGAGGAGCTCCGGAAAGAGCAACGAACCCCGTCCGATTTTGCAACTCAAGTCGGAGATTTGGAGCGTGTTCTTTTCAATGAAAATTTGATTTTATGTACGATTCAAGGATGGAGGCTAAGGATCGTAAGAAAGGGATCAACCCCATGGGGCAGAAATACACAGATCGAATCAACAAAAAACGGAAAGCTTTTGGGGTGAGTCCGTTGAGTGAAGCCGGATATAACCAGGGGGATTCTTCGAAAGTGTTTTGTGAAGAAGTCGTTCGGCACACCAAAAATTATAAAGAAATTTTGGAACTCAAAAGGAATAAAGCTAAACAGGTAGTTTTTGTCGATATGGACAATGTATTGGTCGATTTTAAATCGGGAATTGATAAAATTTCAAAAGAAGATTACGACAAATACGGTCCTGATAATTTGGATGAAGTTCCTCATATATTTTCTTTGATGGAACCTTATGAAGGTGCTATTGAAGGCTTTAAATGGCTGAGTAAGAATTTCGACACTTATATTTTATCCACCGCTCCTTGGGACAATCCCTCCGCTTGGATCGACAAAGTAGTTTGGGTGAAAAAATACTTACCGGAAGTAGCTTACAAACGCCTGATCCTCTCGCACCACAAAAACTTGGCTAACGGAGCGTATTTAATTGACGATCGCACAAAAAATGGCGCCGATAAGTTTTCTGGAAAACACATTCACTTTGGACCAAAGGGCCATAAAGATTTTGGGGATTGGAAAGCGGTTATCAGCTATTTGAAGAATTTAGTTTGACCCTTGGGTGTTTTTATAAATGCAATTACGTTTGATTGGGCTTATAACCCTAACAACCATTTAATGCTTTGCGTAACTTTGCTTCTTTGCGTCATTTTGCGTTAGTATTATATCGCCAAGTTTCGCAAAGACCCGCGAAGTAACGCCAAGAAATATAGTTTTTCTAAATCAATTAATTATGAGCAAACTAAGTCAAAAATTAAAAAATTACAAATCTATTCACTTGAATAGCCGGATTCACGAAATCAAATTCTTCCATCCGGTACGTCAAAAAATGCCAGATGGACATTATCACCAAAAAGGAGGAATTTTAAATGAATGTGATAAAAACGCAAATTCATTTAAAAACGATTGTTTTGATTATATCCTTGACGACGATGGGGATATACACACTCTTGATAAACCCCTTGCAAAAAACCAAATTAATGACACAAAATATAAAGGCGGGACCCTCGTTTTTCCTGTCAAAGCGAATGCTACACAATTAACGGAAAATCAATTGCTAAACGCCATAAAACACCTGATGAAATTGGGTAACACCGGAAAAGAAAACCTGCATTTTGCCATAGGCAATATCTTTACAGGGAGCTACACCGATAGCCACAATATTAGTTTTAATGAAAACTCTAAAACCGTGGATTTGGGCGATGTTTCGACCGCTATTTTACTGCAGTTTGCTCAGCGCTTGTGCGATACACTTTCGCAGGAAACCGTATTGATTAAAGATAGTAATTCCGGAAAAATTTATAGGGTCGATGGGAAGTGAAAAGGAGTGATTTATACTATGGAAAAGCAGGGAATCATTTCCATCTACTTTTTCAAAGTTCTGGAATCTCTGTTTGTACTTTGGAAAAGATTAAAGTTTCCATCTCCTTTTTCAAAGTGCTCAAATCTCCCCTTATACTTTGGAAAAGTTTAAAGTTTCCATCTCCTTTTTCAAAGTGCTCAAATCTCCCCTTATACTTTGGAAAAGTTTACAGTTTCCATCTACTTTTTCAAAGTTCTGGAATCTCTGTTTGTACTTTGGAAAAGATTAAAGTTTCCATCTCCTTTTTCAAAGTTCTCGAATCTCCGCTTGTACTTTGGAAAAGTTTACAGTTTCCATCTCCTTTTTCAAAGTTCTCGAATCTCCGCTTGTACTTTGGAAAAGTTTACAGTTTCCATCTACTTTTTCAAAGTTCTCGAATCTCCCCTTGTAATTTGGAAAAGTTTAAATCCCTGGAAGTATGATTTATTAATAAGTTCTTTTATGGATTAAAATAGTTTTCATGAAAATCAAAGTAGAAATAGTGTACAAAGAACAGCACAAGAAGCTTCGGCAAGATTCCTTAATGGTATTTTGCACATAAAAAACACGTGATATAATGAGAACATGAACGCTTTTAAAATTTATTTATCTTTAAATGTTACAGTATAATTATAAAAAATGATTTATTATGAGTAAATTAAGCGAAATTATGAAAAACGATTAAAAATGAAAGAAATGACTAAGCTTAAATTTATTGTGCAATAATTCACGGGTGCTAAAAGAACGTGTATGAACATTATATGATAACCAGAATCTGTTATTGTCTTATTGGTTTGGTAATCAGTCTTATTGTGTAGTAAGATGGATGAATTCAAAAGAGATAATAAGCTTAATTCTAAAAAATCTAATTATATAGATGGGTGTATTATGAGCGCGTTTCAAATAAGGTAAAATTTATAAACCAAAAAATTAATTTATACTTAATAGTTTTTTATCATTATTGGCAAATTTAAAAACAAGACATTCTGCAAAAGGCAAAAGACTATCCAATGTGGAAAATAGAGTATTATTTAAATTGGTTATGTTGTAGAATAATGTAGAAATTTATTATCTTTATCAAAATCAATTTTACGACAAATGGATCTACACAACATTTTAAAAAATCTAAATCAAGACGAAAAGGTCGAACTGGCGCAACTCCTCCACCGAGAGCTCA
>DATGSA010000301.1:0-3706 GCA_035303085.1 Flavobacteriaceae bacterium | reverse complement strand
TGAAAATGAGCCGTATGCACAACGGAATAGATTTTTCTGCGAACAACGGCGCTAATATTTATGCCACTGCGGATGGAGTAGTTTCAAAAGCAAGTAATCAACGAGGATATGGAAAGATTGTTACCATCGATCATGGTTTTGGTTTTGAAACGCGATATGCACATATGAGTAAGATGAATGTCAGACGCGGTCAAAAAGTAACTCGCGGACAAGTTATCGGGCAGGTGGGAAACACGGGATTATCTACTGCTCCTCACGTACATTATGAAATAAGAAAAAACGGAAGAACCGTCAACCCGATTAATTATTTCCACGGAGATTTATCTGCAGAAGAATACAATATTCTTTTAGAAAGATCCAGTTTGGAAAACCAATCTATGGACTAATGCATATCGATTTACCGGACAAAATGTATTACAGCATCGGCGAAGTTGCTGAAGCTTTTGAAGTGAATACCTCTTTGATTCGCTATTGGGAAAAAGAATTCGATATTTTAAAACCCAAGAAAAACGCCAAGGGAAATCGAATGTTCCGCAAGGAGGACATTAAAAACTTGGAGTTTATCTTTCATCTGGTCAAAGTTCGGGGATTTACTTTAGAAGGCGCCAAAACTTATCTCAAGGAAAATCAACAAGAAGCTTTGGATAATTTTGAGATTATTCGAAAACTTCAAAGTATAAAAGCGCAGCTCTTAGAGCTGAAAGAGCAACTTTGAGCTATAAAACTTGTTTTTTTGTTTATTGTAAATCCAAACCACACGTTGATATTATTTCTTTTTATAAACAGGCAGTAACTTCGACCTTACTTCTCCAAATCCAATTCTCACTTGATCGTTTTTGCAATATCCTCGCATGATAATGGTGTCGTAATCTTCTACAAATCTTCTTTCTTTATCATCTTTTAAGAGCATAGGATTTTTTCCGTTCCGGGTAATTTCTAATAAAGAGCCCAAGCTGTCTTTAGTCTTTCCCGAAATGGTTCCACTTGCCATCATATCTCCACTGTTTATCGGACATCCGGTAATCGTGTGATGAGCGAGTTTTTGGCTCATATTCCAATAGAGATATTTATAATTCGTTTTTGCCAAGTTTGTTTCCTCTCCATTTTTGGGTTGAAGGGCAACTTCTAAATTAATATCAAAAGTTTTCTTTCCGGAAGATTGTAAATACGGAAGTTGTTTTGTTTCCGGTTTTGGACTTTCTGTTCTAAATCCTTCCAATGCATCTAAAGTAACTATCCAAGGAGAAACACTTGAAGCAAAGTTTTTGGCTAAAAATGGACCTAAAGGAACATATTCCCATCTTTGCAAATCCCTGGCACTCCAATCGTTAAAGATCACCATTCCGAAGATATACTCCTCTGCATCTTCAACGGGAATCGGCTCTCCCATCGGTGTTCCATCCGTAGTGATAAAGGCCATTTCCAATTCAAAATCTACTTTTCTCGAAGGACCAAAAATCGGCTCCTCTGCCCCTTTTGGCATCTTCTGACCTTGTGGACGATGCACCGGAGTTCCGCTGGGAACGATAGAAGAACTTCGACCGTGATAAGCTATTGGCATATGCAACCAATTGGGTGGTAAAGCATTCTCTTTTCCTCTAAACATTTCGCCTACATTGGTCGCGTGTTCTTTACTGGCATAAAAATCGGTATAATCTCTGACCAACACCGGCATCTGCATTTCAATTTCTTCTATAGCAAAAAGCACCTGCGAACAATGTTCGGTATTGTTTTTTAATTGTTCATTATTTGCATCGAAAATATCGGCAATTCGATCGCGAACTTGTCGCCATCTTTTTCTTCCCATCGCGATAAAATCATTCAAGGTATCTTGTAAAAAAATATCATCCGGAAGCGGGATATCTTTAAAATAGCCCAATTGATGTAAAGCCGCCAAGTCAATTGCAATATCTCCAATTCTCGTGCCGACCGTTATTATGTCATCTGCCGTTAAGAAAACCCCGAAAGGGATATTTTGTATTGGAAAATCAGTATCTTTGGCAGTCTTAAGCCAAGTCTTGCGTTCAGGATTATTTGCGTTTAAAGCCATAATATGATGAGTAAAGATGTTGGTATCAAATATATAATAAAACAATTCAGAAAAAAATAAATTCTTTTTTGATTTTCAAATAAATAAATAATTATGATAGAAAGAGACTCGAAGATTTTTGATCTTATCGAAGCAGAAAGAAAACGTCAAACCGTTGGACTGGAATTGATTGCCAGTGAAAATTTTGTCAGCGACCAAGTGATGGAAGCGCAAGGTTCTGTTCTAACCAATAAATACGCTGAAGGATATCCTGGAAAAAGATATTACGGAGGTTGCGAAGTGGTTGACCAAGTAGAAAACTTAGCCATAAATCGCGCTAAAGAATTATTTGGAGCGGAATATGCCAATGTCCAACCCCACTCCGGTTCACAAGCAAATACGGCGGTTTATGCTGCTTGCCTAAAACCAGGAGACAAAATTTTGGGATTTGATTTATCCGCCGGAGGACATTTGACACACGGTTCGCCGGTAAATTTTTCCGGAAAACTTTATGATCCTGTTTTTTATAGGGTTAAAAAAGAAACCGGTCAGATAGACTATGATTCTGTGGAAGAAATGGCCCGAAAAGAAAAACCGAAAATTATTATTGCCGGAGCTTCTGCCTATTCCAGAGACATGGATTTTAAACGGTTCCGTGAAATAGCTGATGAAAACAATGCTATTTTGTTGGGAGATATCGCGCATCCAGCAGGTTTTATTGCGAAAGGTTTATTGTCCGATGCAATTCCTCATTGTCATATCGTTACGACAACCACCCACAAAACTTTACGCGGACCCCGTGGTGGAATGATTTTGATGGGTAAAGATTTTGAAAATCCTTTTGGTGAGAAATTCAGAAGCGGGAAATTGAAGAAAATGTCAATGCTGCTAAACAGCGCTGTTTTCCCAGGAAATCAGGGAGGACCTTTAGAGCACGTAATTGCTGCTAAAGCTGTTGCTTTTGGGGAAGCCTTGACCGATGAATATCATACTTATATGAAACAAGTTCAAAAAAATGCCAAAAAGATGGCCGACGGTTTTATGGAAAAAGGATATGACATTGTTTCCGGCGGAACGGACAACCACATGATGTTAATCGATTTACGCAATAAAGGAGTTACCGGAAAACAAGCTGAAGATGCTTTAAACAAAGCACATATCACCGTTAACAAAAACATGGTTCCCTTTGATACCGAATCTCCTTTTGTAACTTCCGGAATTAGAATAGGTACACCGGCGGTTACTACTCGCGGCTTAAAGGAAGAAGACATGCCGAAGATAGTAGATTTTATCGACCAGATTGTGAATGACATTGATAATGAAAACACCTATGAAGAAGTCAAAAAACAAGTCACAGAAATGATGGGAGACCGTCCTTTATTTAAAAAATAATATAAGTTTTGCCACTGGTTTAGAAGTATATTAGAATAAGAATAAGTAGTTCTTAAAAAGCTGTTCGGGAAAATTCGGACAGCTTTTTTTTATTGTGCTACTATAAATATCACGTTGATGCTTGATACAATCATAATCAAATAACAGAACAAACTTCCTGTTTCAAAACAGCAGAAACCTTACCTGCCTTACAATCAAACAAGTTTGATTGTAAAGCTGTCCTTTCCTTGAAAAGGAAAGGAGCTTTTGTTTGCTTTTTTATAGAAGTTTAATAGTGATAGACAA
>DATGSA010000300.1:0-8659 GCA_035303085.1 Flavobacteriaceae bacterium | reverse complement strand
TACTTCCCAAATCCCAGTGTTTGATAAAGTCTATTTCCGTTTTCACATATTGCGAAAAACGCACTCCGGAAACTCTGCGCTTGCCACTATCGTCTTTATTAGTACCCAAACCTGCAGCAAGCAGCGCCAAACTATTTCCTACCGCTTCCAAATGAACTCTAAATTGCGAAAATTCTTTGTCATAAATATTTTCTCTGGTATTTTTAGTATAATAAAAACTCGAACCAAAAATCAGGTTGTTTTCTGTTAGTCGTTCTTGTCGTTCTACCAATGAATTAGCTTCTCTTTGCTCTTCTGAGTCCAAACCAAAATCAGCTCCCGTTCTCAAATCACGCGAAAAAGCATTGGCGCCATCCGGAATACTTAAAGTAGGATCGGGGCTTAGCAGTGGGTTTTCCTGGTCAAAATAAGCCGGATCGATCACCTCAACATGATTGGCAGCAATTCGATTTAACCGATCATAGGAGTTCCGATATATATTAAAATAATTATTGGGATTTAAATTTCTAACATACTGAAGGTCGATCAAATTAAACAAATAAGATCTTTTCCGATCGGGTTTCCAACGATAACCGTATTTTCCTGTAAGGTTTTGTTTGTCCAATCCGATATTATGTTGCAGACTGATTCCTGCGCTTAAGGTAGTAAAAGGAGACATGGATTTTGGGATAACTTTTTCCACATTAATCGGAAAAATAATATTCGGGAAATTCAATTTGACATCTCCTCCAATTTCCCAGATATTAAAAAACCTATTTTGCGTGGCGACAGAAGCTTCTTTTGAGGAACCAACACTTCCTCTTACGCCAAACTCAAGGGTTTCCAAGCCGTTAAAAACATTTCTCACCAATAAAGACCCCCCCAATCGGATACCGAAATTCTGAATATTACTACGAGAAACATCCAAATCATAAGTAACGCCAAATCTTTTTTTCGACTTTAAAAACACATTTGCTATCAAATCAGAGTTGGTACTGTCTCGCGGATCCGGGATAAATCTAATATCCGGATACTGAAAAATTCCGATATCATTCATCCGGTCATAAGTTTGCGATCTACTGCGATCTTTATAAACATCGCCTTTCTTGATAAAAATCGCATTGGTCAACGCACGCGGTTTATAACGGGATTCTCCCGAGCTGAAAAGTTTAAAGTCATTGTAATTAATGCTATCGGTGATGGGTAGTAATCCATCGTCATTTCTATAATTCGTAAATACATTGACATCACTGATATGATGCACTTTAAAAGGAAGAATATAAGTACTGTCTTGATCTTTAACTTCACGATTGGTGATAACCGTTTCTACAAGCGCTTTGTGATTGGTATCAATGGTATCGGCATTAAACGTAATATTCGATTGGTCGAAGTGATACAACCCATTATTTCGAAAGAGTTCGGTCAACCTGCCTCTTTCCCACCCCAATCTTTGTGCATCAAACTGTTGCCCTTCTTTGATAAGCGATTGATTTTTATGCTCGCGATATAAAGAATCAACTACTTTGCTTTCAATATTAGTAGTAAGTGAATCCAATACATAGGGCTGGTGTCTGTTTACATAATACTTCACTTCTGCTCTTTTATTTTTTAAAGTATCAATTTCATAGGAGGTTTCAGCATTAAACCATCCCAAGTTCCAGTACCAAGCCCTTAATCGCTCTGCCGATCTATCTATTTTCTCAGAGCTGACAATTACCGGTGCTTCTCCCATTCGTCTTTTAAATGCCTGCCAATTCACGTAATTCTGTCCTAATCTATCTACTTGTTTTTTGGATAAGAAATTAATCCAGCGCTTCTCTCTTTTAGGTTTTCTGTACAATATGTCATAAAAAATAGAATCCGGGTTGGGTTTGGCTGCATTGTATATATGCAATCGAAGTGGGAAATTGATTAGTGGCAAAGTAGCGTTGGGTTGTTGTTCAAGCTGATCATATACTTGACGAGTGGAAATCTCTTCGCCTTCCACAAAAATCGTGTTTTTCGTCAATAAGTGTTCCTTCTCCCCTACTCGTTTCACAGCATTACAAGAAAACAAGGATAAGATCAACAGAAATAATGGTATTTTTGTCCGAAGAAGCTTCAATAATCAATTAGTTTTAGGCCAAAAATACAGTTTTATGCTTAGCAAGAACCAAATTAAATTAATAAACCAACTTAATCAAAAAAAACAACGTAAAAAACATCAACTCTTTTTTGCTGAAGGGATAAAAACTGTCAAAGAATTGCTCAATTCTCCTTATGAACTTGAAGTTCTTTTTACCACGGCAGATGTGTTATTTACTGAAGGATCAAAAACTCAGTTAATTTCTGAAAAGGAGTTAAAAAAAATAAGCAATTTGAAGACACCGCAAACTGTGTTAGGGGTTTTTAAAATTCCTGACACACCGCTCAACTTAGAAGCAAAAATTAGTATTGTCCTCGACGGCGTTCGCGACCCGGGAAATTTGGGGACTATTATCAGATTATGCGATTGGTTTGGCATCAAACAGTTGATTTGCTCGTCAGACACCGTAGATTGTTATAACCCGAAAACAGTACAGGCTGCGATGGGATCTTTGGCAAGGGTTCAAGTTAATTACATCGACATAGAACAATTCCTTTCCGAAACTGATTTGCCCGTTTTTGGCACTTTTATGGATGGAAAAAATATTTACCGCCAAAATCTTCCCGAGCAAGCGCTGATTGTAATGGGGAATGAAGCTAACGGAATTAGACCCGCCATAGAAAACCTCATCACACAAAGAGTTGCCATTCCTCAGTTTGGAGAAATCAAAGAAACGGAAAGTCTGAATGTTGGCACCGCTACAGCAATTGTAATTAGTGAGTTTATGCGAGGATGATCATAATTGTACCTTCAAACTTCAACCTATAATCACGAAACTAAATCAATTCATTGCTAAATCGACCGAAATATTTTTGTAACTTTAAGGTGGAATTCCGTTCAAAAACTGAGTGCAAATGCTTTAAACCTTTAAGTGATGAAAAATAAATTTTATTATTTCAGAATAGTATTTCTTCCGATTTTAATTGCATTTTTTGTTGGATCTATTATTTATGGGATTCTCGAATTTGAGTTTGAATATTCAATTGAAGCTGTGGTCAAATTGCTTGTAAAATCATTGGCTATCGGTTTTATAACCGGATTAGTGTTAGGGTTGTTAAACGTACTTTTCAAAACTGTCCCTTTTCAGGAAAAGGAATGACTGTCCTTAAGAAACAAATCGGTTAAAGCATCAATAAAGTCATTCTTACAAAATTTTATTACAGTGACACATCGATTTGGTTTAAAGGGGGCTATAAGCTTTATCTGAAATTTCATTATCTTTGGATACAATGAATTTATTGAAACAACAAATTGATCTCCTCTAACAAAAAGCGATTAGAAATAGCTATTAAAAAAAGTTTATGGGCTTCTCAATCTCATCTTTTCCAAGACCTTATATCCTTTGGAAACAACACAATACAAAACACAATGAGATCAAAAACCTTAACTGTTCTATTCTCGATTATACTTGTAATTTCTTGTCAATCTCAAAACACGGAAACCCCGTATAAAGTTGGTAACTCCTACCTCTATAAAGTCACGGTTAAGGATTCAAATTCCGAAGTGATAATCATTGACACTTTAAAATTTACGATTAAAAAGAAAGGGGTAATCGGTGGAATTTTCGGGATGAATATGGCGGAATGGACTTCAGCTAAATCCCCTGATAACAAACAAGAAAGAGGGATAAATATTGATAAAAACAGCGTCGAAATTCAACCTCCGGCGGGTTTTGATTATTTAGAAAATGAAAATATCGTCATCGCAGGATATCCATCATTTTCAGCAGAGATGTTGGTTGGTTCCACCTCGGAATCCGATCATTTCTTTCCAAAGAGTTATGGGAAGTTAGCCGGGAAAGAATTAAAACAACACAAAGTAGTAAGAGATTCTGCTGAAGTTAAGTTCAAGGAAGAAATGATAAATTGTAAAGTGACAGCATATAAAAATCTAAGTTTAATAGATGAGTTTGGGCAGTATCATTTGAAAGCTTTTTACAATAATGAATATGGTTTTATAAGGATGGATTATACCTATCCAAACGAAAAAGAGCTTAGGTTTCAGTTAGTTGATATTGAATCGGAATCCTAAATAAATGGCTGTTCACATCGGTTTATTTGAAAAACTGGAATTTCAGCAAAAAAACTGCAATTACAATTTGAGCACGACAAAAAGCAAGGTTACCCAACCGGCAATCAACAGCAAACCTCCCAAGGGCGTGATTGGCCCCAAGAATTTTAATTTTTTGCCGTAAGTTGCAGAAAGACAAAGGCCATAAATACTAAATGAAAAGAGAAAAATTCCTACGATAAAAAACCAACTCATCAGCGGAGCGCCGGAAATTTTCATAGGAATTTGCAGACCAATGACCAACAATACAATCGCATGAAACAATTGATATCTCACTCCGGTTTCGAAGCTTTTCAGCCGATCGGGCGTAAATTTCTCTTTGAAGACGTGGGCGCCGAAAGCTCCTAAAATAACTGCCAAGGCTCCATAGATTACAGCGAAAATCAAAGTGATATCCTTCATAATTCTAAAAACTAATCTTTAATAAAACGTCGGTTAAAATAGCGATTCCGATACTCAACCACGTCCCGATCAAGATATATTTCGTTAAGCGTGCTCACATCAAATTCCCGCTTCAATTCGACTTCTAAAATATGCGTTAAATTTTGAAACCAAAGTCAAATTTGCTCGACTTAAACGCTGACTAACATTTGATTGTGAAATTTTAAAGTGATGTGCAATTTCTTTTTGAGATGCCTCAGGATTTTGAAAAACATAAGCTAAAGTTTCGGCTGAAACTGAACTCCAATCATCCATAAAGCTTAAAGCAAGTGCTAACATCAAGTTTATCGTCCGGTTAAATTCTTCGTTTTCGCTCTTTATCAGCAAGTTTGTTTTTTGCTGTTTTAAAAACTCAAAAACTCGACCTGAATTGCTATAAGCAGATCCTTTGGATTGGGTGATTTTTTCGGCTGCAAAAATCTCTTCTCCTAACCCAATTCCTATTCTCACATCCAATTTATCGATCGTTTTTATTGTTGCTTTAAGGTGAATAGCGGTAAATAAAGCAATTTTAGGACTCACCTTAAGCTGAAACTCCTCTCCTTTATATATCTCCCAAGTTTCCGGAGTCTCACCAAAGTTTTGTAAAAAACCCGTCAATACTTCCATCCATTTTTCAGAATCGTATTGTTCTGAGTTGATAATACCTCCCGATATTACGGCAATCATATCAATTAAATTAAACCTAATCTAACACACGCTTACTAATATAATCCAAATAGATGATAAAACCAAAAATAATGCAAATAACTGATAGCTTCAGGAATCACTTGATTTGATTATAATTAAAAATATTCGTTTTATCTATTATATTTGTACAACGAAAGACAGTCCTGCTATGCTTCAAATAAGATTTCTTTTATCATTATTATTCTTGGGGATTTTTCTTCCGATTTCTGCACAAACAGAGGAGATTAAAGTTCCGAATAGGACCAACTCCACTGCACAGACTGAAAAACCCTACGTTATTTTAATTTCTGTCGACGGATTTAGAGATGATTATTTTGATAGATTTAACACGCCTTTTCTGAACCAAATGAGAGCAAAAGGAGTGGTTGCTGAGTCGATGATACCTTCTTTTCCCAGTGTAACTTTTCCCAATCATTATACCTTGGTTACCGGATTGATTCCTGCGCATCACGGAGTGGTTGGCAACAGTATGTACGATCCTAAAAGTGAAAATTTTTATTCTATCAGAAATAAGGAAGCGGTTCAAAACCCCGATTGGTACGGCGGCGTTCCGATTTGGAGTTTAGCGGAAAGTCAACAAATGCTGACCGCATGTTATTATTGGCCGGGTTCTGAAGCTCCTATTGCCGGTTATTATCCCACTTATCGCTATCCTTATTCGGAAAGAAAATCTGTAGAAGGTCGCATAGCACGTGTCAGAGAATGGTTGGAATTACCGAAAGCTGAACGGCCACATTTGATTACATTTTACATGCCGGAAGTTGATCATGCCGGACACAGATATGGTCCGGAAGCACTTGAAACCGAATTTGCAGCAAAATTTGCCGATGCTGCGATTCAAAAATTAGTAGAAGCAGTAAATAAAACCGGATTGCCTGTAAACTACATTTTTGTTTCCGATCACGGGATGACTGCTGTTGATACAAAGCAGCCGATTATCGTTCCAAAAACCGATTCGGAGGAAACAAAGATTGTCAGCAGTGGCACTTATGTCAGTATTTTCACAAAAGATAAAAAGGAAAAAGACAGTCTTTATAATACGCTGAAAAAGGAATCGCAAGTCACCAAACAGTTTTCGGTTTATTTAAAAGAGGAAGTACCAGAAAAATATCAGTTTTCCGATAAGGAGGACAAACACAATCGGATTGGAGATATTGTTATGATCGCGCAATCACCTTATTATTTCTCCAGATCCGGTAGATTTGTATCTCCCGGAGCACACGGATATTTACCGGAAGATACGCCGGATATGAACACGGTATTTTTAGCCTGGGGACCGGATATTCAAGATTCAAAAACGATAAAGCCTTTTAAAAATACTCATGTTTTTCCGTTGCTCGCCGCCTTACTCGAACTGGATTATGACTTTGGTATAGACGGAGATGATAGATTGATTCCGTTGGTTTTAAAACAGCGATAATTTACCTCTTCCTTTCCTGTTACTCAAAACAAAAAGCCTGTAATTTTTACAATCACAGGCTTTTAATCTTTTCACATCAAAGAAAACTATCGACTTAAATACATTTTCCTTCTCGCGTAGATATCATAGAAATGATCATCTCTGAGGTCATCGATAAACAAGATACTTTCTCCCGTACTTTTCATTTCCGGACCGAGTTGTTTATTGACGTGAGCAAATTTATCAAAAGAAAAAATCGGTTCTTTAATCGCATATCCTTTCAGTTCCGGATTAAAATCAAAATCCGTCAATTTCTTTTCTCCCAACATAATCTTGGTTGCATAATTCACATAAGGCTCTCCATAGGCTTTTGCAATAAAAGGCACCGTCCTCGAAGCTCTTGGGTTGGCTTCAATAATATAAACCTTATCGTCTTGTATAGCGAATTGAACGTTTATCAAACCGACAGTATCCAAAGCCAGTGCAATTTTCTCGGTATGGTCTTTAATTTGTTGTAAAACCAAATCTCCCAAAGTGAAAACCGGCAACATTGCGTTGGAATCTCCAGAGTGGATTCCGCAAGGTTCAACGTGCTCCATAGTTCCGATGATATACACCTTTTCTCCATCGCAAATCGCATCTACTTCTGCTTCGATTGCTCCATCCAAATATCGATCTAACAAGAGTTTATTATTGGGCATTTTTTGAAACAGATCTACCACATGTGCTTCGAGTTCTTCTTTATTGATAACGATTTTCATTCCTTGTCCACCCAATACATAAGATGGTCTTACCAAAAGTGGAAACCCAATTGAATCTGCAATTGTCAGTGCTTCCTCAGCGGTTTCGGCAGTGTCAAATTCCGGATAAGGAATATCGTTCTTTTTCAACAACTCGGAAAACCTTCCGCGATCTTCGGCTAAATCCAATGCTTCATAACTGGTTCCTATAATTTTAACACCGTAACGGTCTAATTTTTCAGCTAATTTAAGAGCGGTCTGTCCGCCTAATTGAACGATAACACCTTCCGGTTTTTCCAGTTGAATAATATCATAAATATATTCCCAAAAAACAGGTTCGAAATACAATTTATCTGCCGTGTCAAAATCAGTGGATACCGTTTCGGGATTACAGTTAATCATAATGGTTTCATAACCACATTCCTTTGCTGCAAAAACTCCGTGTACACAGCAGTAATCGAACTCCACTCCTTGTCCGATTCTGTTAGGACCGGAACCAAGGACCAATATTTTCTTCTTATCGGTGACTACACTTTCATTTTTATCTTTTTCTTTATCTCCGGTTTCAAAAGTGGAATAATAATATGGCGACACATCATCAAGGGCTTCGGTACTGGTGTTTATCTTTTTAAAAATTCGGTTAATTTGAAATCCCTTTCGTTTTTTATAGATTTCGCTTTCTAAAACTCCAAGCATATAGGCTATTTGACGATCTGCAAAACCTTTCTGTTTAGCTTCCAGCAACAAGCTTTTAGGTAAGTTGTCAATTTTATACTGCCTGATTTTCTTTTCTAAATCGTCCAATTCGGCATATTGATTTAGATACCACTTATCTATTTTTGTAATTTCAAATATGGTACTCAAAGGAATTCCCGCTTGGATGGCATCATAAATTACGAAAACCCTGTCCCAGCTCGGATTTTTTAAATTATGGATTATGGCTTCATAATTGGTATATCCTTTCCCGTCGGCACCCAATCCATTGCGATTGACTTCTAAAGATTGTGTTGCTTTTTGCAAGGCTTCTTGAAAGTTACGACCAATCCCCATGACTTCTCCTACTGATTTCATTTGTGGTCCGAGGGTGCGATCTGCTCCTTCAAATTTATCGAAATCCCATCGCGGAATTTTGACAATCACATAATCCAACTCCGGTTCGAAGTATTCCGTAACGTTGGCGGCATCAAAATTCATCAGTTCATCGAGGGTATAACC